>DATGND010000189.1:0-7268 GCA_035306925.1 Bacteriovoracaceae bacterium
TTATGAAGCTCGTGTTCAGGCCCTCTCTGAAATTTTTGAAAGAGCAGTAAAAAGTGAAGTCATCGCTGGAGAGATTGCTCTACCTGATGTTCCACGAGAAGTGCTAGAGCGCTATCCTCGAATCCTTGAAGGGATTAATAAGCTTGAAGAGCAGGGATTTCCAATTCTAGTAAAAGATGCTTCACTGGGTGGAAGATTCCCTGTGATGAATGTGACTCTGCTTAATCCACGTACTGGTGGAGCTTTTGCTTCTTTTGGGGCCCATCCGCGATTTGAAATTGCTTTAGAAAGATCCTTAACTGAACTCCTTCAAGGTCGAAGCTTTGAAGGATTAAATGAGTTCCTTCCACCAACATTCAACGAATATGCAGTGAAAGAGCATAATAACCTGGTTGACCATTTCATTGATTCATCAGGGGTGATTTCCTGGAAGTTTTTAAGCGCAAAAGCTGATTATGAGTTCTGTGAATGGGACTTCTCTGGAACCACTGAAGAAGAATATAGCTATTTAATGAATATTCTTAAGCAGATGGAAAAAGAAGTTTATATTGCTGATTATGAAGAACTAGGCGCTAAGGCCACTCGAATTCTTGTTCCTAACTATTCTGAAATTTATGAGTTCTCTGACCTTATCTGGGATAATCACAATCGTGCCCTTGAATTTAGAGAGGATATTCTCAATATTCATAACCTGAATGATGAGGAGTTATCTGATTTAGTTGATCGTCTGGAAGAAAGCGGCATCGACATTTATACCACCATGATTGAACTCATCGGAATTGCCTTTGATGAAAACTCCGTATGGGGACAGATGACGATAGGCGAGCTACGTGCTCTCAGCCTGATCGCCTTAGGACGTTTTGAAGATGCCAAAGAACTGGTGGAAATGCTTTCTACATTCAGTAACTCCTTACCGGAAAGAAAGAAATTTTACCAGGCCTTAAACGTTGTTCTAGATATTGAAATTAATGATGAACTTGAGCTTGATGACTATATTCACAATCTTACTCGTATGTACGGTAAGGATCTTATGGATATAGTGGTGAAAACGATAAGTGGTGAAATCAGATTCCATGGTCTCTTCAAGACAGACATGAATCTCACTGGTATTGATAAACATCTACGTCTCATTGAGAGCTATAAGAAGATTCAAAAATTTAAACAAAACTTTAAGTCCTCATAAATCAATTTTCCCCAGAAATTTATTTTCTGGGGAAAATATCTTTTCATTCTTTATTTTAATTCTTGAAGGATTCGGAAAACATTAGGTGCTAAATTGGTATTCATTTTGGCCTGATAGATGAGATTCACAAGATCTCGTTGGGTAATATAGCCTTTAGCAAGCTTTTCACAACCTAGAGCTTCGATAGGATCAGTCGCTTGCGAGATAGAAATATGCTGTGGCCAAAGATTGTCTGCCTCGTTACTTCCTCCGGCACATAAAGGGATGAAATGATCAATTTTATAGTCGAGACGTTCTCCTGGGAAACGATGACCAAAATTATTGCGATACAATTCAAAAATATTATTTTTTAGGTGGGTACTTACGTCACGTCCACAGTAGGCAATTTGCTCTGGGTATCGATACTCAACAGGTTCATCACAAAAAGAGCCAGGGGTGAGGCGAGGATCAGGATGAAGAGGGTAATCACGAGCAAACGAGTTGAATGAAAAGATAACAAGAAACGAGAGTGCTAGTAATTTCATGGGTCGATAATGCTTTATTTTCGAACCCATTTAAAGGAGGTGTGTAGAAAAGAAAGGGTTTATCCCCGACGCTTGAGGCATTACTTGCAGAGCTCTGTATGATAAAACAGAACCTTGTCCCTAAACTTCAAGGAGACAGAAGGAGGGAGACGGTGAATAATGCAGAGATGGATATATTCTTACCAATGTTACTTGGTGGGTTTGTTATGGCCTTTTTTACACCTGCTTTGCACCGAATCCTTAAGTTCAAAATTCCTTATTTTCTTTCCCTAATTCCCTTATTCTATTTTATTTATTTTTTGATCATTGCTTTTAATCTACCTCACAATGGAGCTCGCTTCTCTGTCACTTCTTGGATTGAGGTCTTAGATCTTGATCTCTCTTTTCGCTTTGATGGAATTTCTTTACTATTTTCGCTTCTTATTAGCTTCTTTGGATTTCTCATCATTCTCTACAGTACTTATTACTTTAAGCCCAATCAAGATCGTGGTCGTTTCTATGCTCTTCTCTTAATATTTATGGTTTCAATGCTAGGATTAGTTCTGGCAGATCATCTCTTCGTTCTCTTTTTATTCTGGGAACTCACCACCTTTAGTTCTTTTTTACTTATTGGCTTTGATCATCAGAAAAAGGAAGCCAGGCAAAGTGCATGGCAGGCCATCATCATCACCACCTTCGGTGCTCTGGCCATGCTGGCGGGATTTATCATTCTTGGTGAAATCAATGGAGACTTTAACATCACTAGCATTTTAGAAAACAAGGATGTGATTCAAAATCATGAGTTCTTTTCTCTCTCATTATTTTTGATCCTTCTGGGAGCATTTACAAAGTCTGCACAGTTTCCTTTCTCTTTCTGGTTACCAGGGGCCATGAGTGCACCAACTCCTATTAGTGCGTATCTTCATTCTGTGACGATGGTCAAAGCTGGAATCTATCTAATGGCGCGCTTCCTAAGTGTTTTAGGTCATAATAGTCTGTGGTTCTATTCTCTGACGATCATTGGCTCCTTAACGATCATTACAAGTGCTTTGCAGGCCATTAAGCAAGATGATCTGAAATTGATTCTAGCTTATTTTACTCTTTGTGCTTTAGGAGTGATGACGATTCTTTTAGGAGTAGGAACTCCTGAAGCGATAAAGTCTTTTGCAATCTTTCTTTTGGCCCACTCGTGTTACAAAGGAAGTCTGTTTTTAGCAGTGGGAAGTATTGATCATGAAGCAGGAACCAGAAAAGTAAGTGAGCTTCGTGGACTACTGAAAGCAATGCCAAAGACTTCGCTTGCAACAATATTATCATTTTTATCAATGATGGCCCTTCCAGCTACCTTGGGTTTTATGGGTAAGGAGATGATTTTAAAAGCTTTGATAGATCAACCATACCTTCTTTTTATTATTGCTTCGGTAATCGCATGTAACAGTTGTCTTGTTCTTTTTTTGTTAATGAATGTTTTTATTCGTAGCTCTTCATCTCAAAAAAGATTTCACGAATCTCCTTTTTTATGGGGCCCTCCATTATTGTTGGCCTTCATTAGTCTTTTAGCAGGAATGATCTCTCATTGGTCAGAAACTCTCTTTATGAAATCGATTATTAGTTCCATCTCGGGAGATGAAGTGAAAGGAATCATATTTGCTGGAATTAAGTTTGATAAATACCTTGGAATGAGTGCTCTCATTTTACTTCTAGCTTTTATCTTATTTATGAATTTTAAATTCTTTAAAAAAGTAATTTCTTTCAGCTTCTTTAAGCTATTAAATTTTCCGGGCAATCTCTACTTATGGTGGCAGAGTTTTATCCTTTCATTAGGACGGGATATTAATAAGATGAGCCTTAAAGGATATTACCATAGATATATGTCCATTATTCTTTTAAGTAGTATCTTCGTTTTAGTTTATGGCCTATGGACAAATAAGAGTTTTATCAACTGGCCTCTCTTTAGGTCAATGGAGTTTTATGAATGGGGACTTGTTATTGTCATTGTCTCTAGTACTATGGCCTCTATCCTCGTTAACCGCTTAATTACTTCTGTGATGCTCTTAGGAGTCATTGGTTTTTGTCTTGCCATTATATTTGTTAGCTATGGAGCTCCTGATCTCGCTTTAACTCAAATCCTTATTGAGACACTGACCATTATCTTGTTCGCTCTTATTGCTATTAAATTTCCTATTAGAAGTAAGCATAGCTTTTCTTCGTGGCAGACTAAAAGAGATATCGTTTTGTCTTTGAGTTTTGGCTGTTTGATCACTGTTTTGCTTTGGAGTATTACCAGCACTCCATTAGATAAGCATCTTTCTGAATTATTTGCCAAAAACTCATTAATAGAAGGGAATGGAAAAAATATCGTCAATGTTATTTTGGTGGATTTTAGAGCTCTGGATACCTTAGGTGAAGTCACCGTTCTTTTTATTGCAGGTCTGGGATTTTATTCACTTCTTAAACTAAGTATTAGAAAGAGGCAGTTATGAATTCACTTATTTTAAGAACAACCACACAGCTTCTTATCTCCTTGCTCCTTATGTTTTCCTTTGCCATTTTACTCAGAGGACATAATAGTCCCGGAGGAGGCTTTGCTGGGGGGTTAGTTGCTACAACGGCTTGGGCCCTCTATTCATTGGCCTTTGGTAGTCGTCAGACTCGTATTGTAATTAAGTATCACCCACGTTTTCTCGCAGGTCTTGGACTTCTCCTGGCTTTAAGTGCGGGTCTTCTTTCTGTTTTCTTTAATAAACCTTATCTGACTGCTCTTTGGATTAATAAAGTTGGTTCACCTCTTCTTTTTGATCTTGGAGTTTATTTCGTCATACAAGGAACGGCCCTCAATATCATCCTTAGCCTGGAAGAGGAGGAGTAGTGGACTTTGTTATGCCCATATTAGTAGGACTTCTATTTTCGGCAGGTCTTTTCTTTATGCTTAGACCTCATTTGATGAGAATAGGCTTAGGAATCATTCTTCTTACTAATGCCACCAATCTATTTTTGTTTTCTGTAGGCCGTATTACTAAAGCGGGCCCTCCCATTATTCCTGTCACTCAAGAGGCAATTGATCAAGAGTATGCCAATCCACTTTCTCAGGCGCTTATCTTAACAGCTATTGTTATTGGCTTTGCAGTTCTCTCATTTGTGATCGCATTGGTTTACAAGTCAGTGAAAGAGTTTGGGTCAGAAGAAATAAGTGCTATTGGCCTATCAAAAGAGGAGAAAATGAGAGAGTGATTTTTATTCTAATATCTCCCATTATTGTTTTATTATTTGGGGCTTCATTGGAGCTTATCGTTTCCAGTAAAAAAAATCTTCAATTCTGCATTGCGAGTATTACAAGTCTAGTTTCACTTCTTTTTTCTTCAATTATTTTAACTCAAGTTATTAGACAGGGTGTGCTCGTCATGTCAGTAGGGGATTGGGGGGCCATGGGAATTACTCTTGTCAGCGATCGCTTGAGTGCCATCATGCTAGTGATTAGTAACATTATTGGCTTTGTCTGTTTGGTTTATTCCTATTTTGACATTGATGAGATCCGCACCCGACATGGCTTTTATCCAATGGTCTTGGCCCTACTTGCAGGGGTTAATGGAACTCTTCTGACAGGGGATCTTTTTAATCTCTACGTTTGGTTTGAAGTTCTTTTAATCAGTGCCTTTGGGTTACTTACTCTTGGTAATACTAAAGAGCAATTGAAAGGGGCCCTTCCCTATGTTTTCCTTAATCTCTTTGCATCAACGTTATTACTCTTAGGAATCGGAGCTCTTTATGGGATTACCGGCTCTCTTAATATGGCAGATCTCTCTTCAAAGCTTTCTTTGATGGGTGATCAATGGCCCAAGCTCACAATTTCTTTATTATTTCTTCTGGCATTAGGTATAAAGGCTGCAGTCTTTCCTTTATTCTTTTGGCTTCCTGTCTCTTACCATACTCCTCCTGTCACAGTGACTGCTCTTTTTTCTGCTTTATCAACTAAAGTCTCTATCTATGGGCTCATTCGTCTTTTTACCTTGTTTTTCTACAAGGAAATGGAGCAGCTAAAAATGATCCTCCTTGTGATCGCTTCTTTAACAATGTTGGTGGGAGTTTTAGGAGCAGCAGGACAGAATGATTTTAGGCGGATTCTTTCATTTCATATTATCAGTCAGATTGGGTACATGATTATGGGAGTCGCTTTTTTTACGGCCTATTCTCTTGCAGGGGCCACTTTTTTTGTGGTCCATAATATGCTTGTTAAGTCTTCACTTTTCCTCATCAGTGGACTGGCCGAGAAAGTTTTTGGTAGCTCTCATTTATCAAAGCAAGGAGGACTTTTTCAAAGTCATCCTCCCATTGCCCTTTTTTTTCTCCTCTCGGCCTTCTCTCTAACGGGGCTTCCTCCTTTGACTGGTTTTTGGGGAAAATTAATCCTTGCTCAATCGGGTATAAAAATAGGTGAGTATCTCGTTGTTGGTATCTCTTTATTAGTCAGTTTAATGACTTTGTTTTCGATGACTAAAATTTGGATTCATTCATTTTGGCAATCACCCTCTGGTAGTAGAGAGTCTTGCGGATTCATGGCCTATCCTGTTTACGTTTTGTGTCTTGTTGCTTTTGCTCCAGCATTAATGCCCGGCCCGATTCTTGAATATTTTATGGAGATTGGAGCAGAGTTAATTCGACCCGATCTTTATATTGAAGCAGTCCGCATGAGGAGGTAGTGTGATCGTCATTCTTTGGAGTATAGTACTCTCACTTTTTTGGTCAGCGATCTCCGGTGAATTCACTGCTACCAATCTTTTTATTGGCCTATTGATTGGAAATTTTGTGCTATACCTTGCTAATGGAGCCTTGGATATTCTTTGGTACTTTCAAAAGATTCGGGCCTTTATTTTCTTAATAGGAATGCTCTTTCTAGAATTGATCCGATCTTCCCTGCATATTGCCTATGATATTTTAACTTTTAAAGGACGCATGCGACCTGGTGTGATCAGGCTTCCTTTAGAAGTACGAACTCCGGCAGAGATAACACTTCTTTCGAATATGATTTCCTTTACTCCGGGAACTCTTTCTCTGGATTTATCACAAGAATCCAGGGCCCTGTATGTGCATGTTATGTACCTGCCGGATTCTATTAAAATAGTAGCGCCAGTACTGAAAAAAAAGTATGAGTCTATTGTATTAGAGCTTTTGAGATGAAGTATTTTTTAGAAATTACTCTTATTCTTTTAATCTGTTCTTACTTCCTTTTACTCATTCGATTAATCAAAGGACCCACAACCGCTGATCGAGTAGTTGCCATTGACCTTATTGCTGTAACAAGTGTGGCTTTTTTATTACTAATCTCACTAAAATCAAATGAACCTATCTATATAGATATTGCTATTGCTCTGGCGTTTGTAGGATTCCTCGCCACTCTTGCATGCTCTCGTTTTATTTTACTTGCATCAAGGAGTGATAATGATTGAAATGCTTAGTGGAATTTGTCTTTTTTTAGGAGGAGCTTTTATTTTTATAGCTTCTTTAGGGGTACTACGAATGCCTGATGTTTATACTCGCATACATTGTTCGACGAAAGCTGGGACATTAGGAGTAGGTCTTGTTCT
>DATGND010000190.1:0-5407 GCA_035306925.1 Bacteriovoracaceae bacterium
TCCAGTAGATCAGAATATGTATCCGGCAGGTTTTAATAATCTTTGCGGGAAAGATCTCCTCTATACTTCAGAGGTCTTTAAAAACTTTTTTAAAACACAGGGTGATGTTAAACGCATCGGTCTCTTACCTGAATCACACACTAAGAACCGCTTCTATCTGGATAACCTGTATAAGCTAAAAACAGCACTCGAACTTGCAGAATTTGAAGTTATTCTTTTTACTCCGGATAATAAGATCTTTGAAGAAGATCAAACTTCCATTGAACTTGAATCTCACTCAAACTTTATTCTCACTATTCATCGTGCTAACTTTGTAGATGGAAAGTTTGAAGCGGCCAACAAAGACATCAATTTTGATTTTGATTTCATTATTTTAAATAACGATCAGTCCTCTCCCTTTAACTTAGACTGGTCAACGCTCAAAACTCCGATCCTTCCTCCTCCTTATGTTGGTTGGTTTAGAAGACAAAAAGTTCATCACTTTTCTCACTATAAAAAAGTGGCAGATGAATTTGCTGCTCACTTTGGGATTAATCCTGATTTAATTCAGGCCGACTTTATCGCCGTTGATGACATTGACTTCAGTACGAAAGAAGGACTTGATACTCTTGCAGAAGCCGTTGATGAAATGATTAAAAAACTTGGAGAAGGTTCATCTGTTTTTATTAAGGCAAGTCAGGGCACCTACGGAATGGGGATTTCGGTTGTGAGTTCCGGTGATGAAGTTCGCAATATGAATCGTAAGATCCGTAACAAAATGGATATTGGTAAAGGTAACATTAAATTCACTTCTACTCTGGTGCAGGAAGCAGTGGAAACTATTCTTTACTATGATCAGGCCCCTGCGGAAGTGACCATCTACCTTATTAATGGTAAGAGTACTGGAGGCTTTGTACGCACCAATCCTTTAAAAGGAAGTAATGCAAACTTAAATTCACAAGGTATGCTTTATAAGAAATACTGTATATCAGAGATCCAAGAGAATAATGATCACCAAATGAAAGAATCTGTTTATTCCGTAATTGCAAGACTCTCAACCCTTGCTGCAAGTTATGAAATGAAAGATTTACTGGAGACAATATGAAAGAAATGAAATTTGAAACCAAAGTTATTCACGTTGGCGGAGAACCTGACCCTGTAACAGGCGCAATTATGCCTCCTATTTTTCAAACCTCTACTTATGTTCAAAGTTCCCCTGGTGAACATAAAGGTTATGAATATACACGTTCTCACAACCCTACTCGTACTCGCTTAGAAACGCTTCTAGCAAGCCTTGAGGAAGCCAAGCACTGTCTTGTAACAGCTTCCGGACTAGCTGCTTCAAGCCTTATCATGCATATGCTCCCTAAGGGCAGTAAAATCATTTGTGGAGATGATGTTTACGGTGGTACTTACCGTCTTTTTACGAAAGTGTTTAATGAAATGCATGAGTTTCATTTTGTAGACACAACAAACCTCACTACTCTTCAAAAAGCAGTTGATGAAATCAAACCTGCACTCATTTGGGTTGAAACACCAACCAACCCACTACTGAAAATTTCTGATATTGCAGGTATCACTGCTATGGCCAAGAAAGCAGGGGCCATGACTGTTGTTGATAACACCTTCATGTCACCTTACTTCCAAAGGCCAATTACTCTTGGTGCTGATATTGTTGTTCATTCCATGACAAAATTCATCAACGGTCATTCAGACGTAGTTGGTGGTGCTATGATGTTTAATTCGGATGAACTTTATCAAAAGCTTTTCTATCTTCAGAACGCTATTGGACCAAGCCAGTCTCCATTTGATTCGTGGCTAGTTATTCGTGGAATTAAAACTCTCGCCCTTCGTATGAAAGCTCACCAGGAAAATGCGATGAAGGTCGCCAAGTACCTTGAGTCTCATCCAAAAGTTGAAAAAGTTATTTACCCGGGACTTACTACTCATCCTCAACATGAACTCGCTAAAAAACAAATGTCGGGCTTTGGTGGAATGATTACCTTCTTTGTTAAAGGTGGTATTGAGGAGTCTCGCCGATTCCTAGAGAACGTTCGTCTTTTCGCACTGGCTGAATCACTTGGTGGAGTTGAGTCTCTTGTAGACCATCCGGCCATTATGACTCACGCTTCAATTCCTAAAGAGGTTCGTGAAGGTCTTGGTATTTATGACAACTTAATTAGATTATCGGTGGGAGTTGAAGACGGTGATGATCTCATCCAAGATCTCAGCACCGCCTTTGAAAAAGTTTAGATAAAATCTCTGGCCCCTGCTTCAGGGGCCTTTTTTTCTTCAGTAGGTTTTTCTTCTACTTCAATATCTTCTGTCGTTGGCTCTATTTTATTACCGTCAAAAATATTTGGTACAGCTGTATAACGGCTAAAGAGAACTCCCTCTTCCAGATATTTCCTTAGCAATAAATAAACGCAGTAAGTTTTTCCGTGATCAGAATTTAAGCTGTCACGATCTCCCTCAGCAAAAATAAGTCCGTCGTCCTGCAGGTGGTTCATCATCTCGTTGTACTGACGACAAAAATTTTCTGTCTCACGAGATAGCTCTGCTCCATTACAGTCTCCCGACTTTTTGGCCACATCAATTCCAGTGGCATTGGCAATCTTGATATGAACAGGCTCACGACAAATATCTACGATCCACTCTTTAGAAAAATATTTGCGATGCTTTACTCTGATGATGCAATCTTTCTTATCAATATTGAGTTGCTGACTAAGCAAACCAAAAAGAATTCCTCTATGGCTCATACTCATTTCAAAATTTGAGTCCAGGCAACTTTTAGAACTAAACCTTTCTTGTGCTATAGCTGAAAGAGTAACTAAAAGAAGAGTAAGAGCAATCTTAAACTTGATGTATACCATGTCTATTGACCTCCACCATCACAGCAATCATATCACTCAAATCTTGATCTACTTCGAGAGAAGATTTCAACTTAAAAATCATCTCATTGAGAAGTTCATGTGGGCTTAACGATCTGTGCTGGTCATAAATTTTTTCTATGTTAAACGGGAGAGCTAACTGCTTCAAGTTTTTCATATATCCCGCTGAAAGAACAATTAATTTTTCACCTTTAACTAAGCTAATACTGTCCTGTTGATTAATTATTTTTCCATCTTTTAGAATTTTTAAATCCGGTTTGCCGTGTAAGGTCATCGACAAATCGTTTAAATCGATTTCAACAACACTTAGACTGACATCAAGCGGTGAGCTCTTAGTCTCTTGAACAGCAGCAATGTCATTGTAAGCCTCTTCAAGAAATGCTTTTACCTCAAAACCCACTTGTTTATGTCTTTCCAGTAACGAAAGAATTGTACCGGAAATCAGATAAGAACTGGTAGATAAATAGATTTGATAACTTTTTGTCGATGTTTCGATGAGGTCAAAGAACTCTACACCTCTTCCTGAGCCCGTTGCAAACTTAGAATAAAAATGAAGTCCCTTGATTGTTTCCGTACGCTTAGGAAGAAGTTTTTCATGAAGAGCACGCGCTCTCATCATATCTTCTTCTGCAGTTGTCATTAATTGCTCAATCTCTAAAGAGAATTGATACATCCTTTGCTGAAAATTCCTTTGTTCTTGAGTCGTAGACCAAAAGTATGAAAGAAGGTTTCCAAGTAATTCGGCTTCCTCAGGAGAATAATTTGGTCCATAGATGCCAAGAATTTTTGGCATTTCTGATACCATTTTTAAGGCCTGGGCCCTTTCACTCTCACTTTCACAAAGAATAATGGCGCCGGAGTATGTGTTGAGTTGAATTTTAAAATCTTCTTTTTCAATGGGATGGTCTAAAAGTGAACTAAAGTTCACAATAACCACTTCTGGACGTCGTCCTAACGGGTACTTATTAAATTTTTCGAGACTTTCTACTTTCAGGTGATCAAAAAACTGGCAAAACTCTAAGCCGAGTTTCTTAAACTTTTCAACGACCTGGGCCTTCTCATCAATAACGATCATCCTTGACCTAACCTTAATATTTCAATCAGTTATAAACTTTATGCTTCAGATCATATTTTAGCGTTTATTTTTCTGCAAAACAACCGAAGAGAAAAGGTAAGGTGCTATTAAACGCTCCGGTTTTATTGGGAAAACATGTATGAAGAAAAATAATGTTTATGAGTTGCCCTCTATCAATACCGCCCTGTCACTTTTGGGTTTAGCTGCACAAGTAGAGCAACTTAAACATGAGAATAAATCTATCAGCGAACAAGCTGCAAGAACCATTCTAAAGGCATTAGACTGTAAAGACAGTTATACCTTTGGGCATAGTATGCGTGTTGCTTATTTTTCAATGGTCACAGGTCGTGAAATTGGCCTTAATGAAGAAGAGATGCGTGAACTTGAACTATCAGCTATCTTCCACGACATCGGTAAAATTGGGACTCCTGATGCTGTTTTAAACAAAGCTTCTCGTTTAACAGAAGAAGAATTCAAAATAATGAAAGAGCATCCAGAGAAGTCTTATGAGATTCTTAGAGAGTATCCAGGCTTTGAAAAGATTGCTCTCAATGCTCGTTTTCATCACGAAAGATATGATGGGAAAGGTTATCCTCTAGGCCTTAAAGGTGAAGAGATTCCTCTTCTCGCTCGTATTATTCTAATTGCAGATACTTTCGATGCTATGACCTCTACTCGCCCATATCGTAAAGGACTTCCTTATGAAGTGGCTTATGATGAGCTTCATCAATTCTCTGGAACACAGTTTGATCCAGAACTGGTAAAAGCTTTTTGCGAAGGGATGCGTAAAGAAGCATTAAAGGGAGAAGATCAATTCTTCATCCCATTAATGGAAAAAAGTTTCGATAAAAACGCTGCTTAATACTCGTTACAGAAATCCGTACTTGCTCCAGAAGAAACCATTCTGTTTTGCATGCTAACGCAACCATTAGATGTTTCATAAACATTGAATGGATAGCATTCTGGTGCCTTATTATTTTCTTTCAAATAAAGAGCGTTCTCTTCACAAGTTTTATAGCTTGGTCCATCCACACAGGCCCAATGAAGGGCCTTACAGTTGTAAACCAATCCTCTTCCAGGATATTCATAATCTGGAGGGGCCACATACTCCTTAGGAGCTGCTTGAGCACTGGACTTCGTTTGCGACTCCAAGTCCTGAAGAATTTTTTCTGTTAAATCCCCATCACTGGATTCAATCGGGGAAACAAGATCTCCAAAGATATCCTGCTGACCGCCCTGTCCTTGTCCCATCTGATCATCAAAGTCAGGAATGGAGGTTCCTTCACTTGATGGCGCTTGAGGCTCCTGCGGTTCTTCTTGTGGAATATCTTCAGTAACACCAGAGGGTTCATCAGCATCAAATGTTGGTGGTGACATATCTGGTATATCAGAGGAATCAGATGAATCTGGCACATCGGGAGTTTCAGATAAATCTGGAACTTGAGGGGTCTCAGTGGATTCA
>DATGND010000191.1:0-3480 GCA_035306925.1 Bacteriovoracaceae bacterium
ATGATAGCACCCATGGAATCAGCACACACTTCATGAAAGATAAATGGGAAGTGGGCGTTCATGGCTTTCTTGGACATCTTGATCAAGAAGCTCCTTATCGGATGAAGGGGGGAAGCTTTATGGTCGAGAGAACCGTGGGAGACATTCATCGCCTCGGTTTTAGTGCCCTCACTCAAAAAAATGATTTTCAAAGAATCAACTCTGCAGCAGTTCATGCCAGACTGAATCTTAAAGAAGGTTCGGCCCTTCTGGCGGAGGTCGGACAAACGTCAAGAAAAGTTGAAAGCGGTGGAACCCCCCAGGATACCCGCTATGGGCTTCTCCAAACTTATCTTCGTCCATGGAGAGGAGTTTATGTCTTCTCCAATATTGAGTATCAAAAACAAAATATTCATCAAGATGATTACACGATTCGCTTTGGGCCGGGGATTCAATTATTTCCGATTCAAAGGATGGAATTAAGAGCAGATCTTTATAACACCAGAAACTTTTCTAAAGACAATACCAGAAAAGACAACTGGCTCTTATTACTACAAACTCACTTCTGGTTATAGATATGAAATACTTTTTTGTTTTTATTCTCCTTACATCAAACCTTTGGGCAGAAAGCCTGGAGCTGGCCCAAAGAAAATATCCGCAAGAACACAAAGAGATTGTTGAGCTTATCGAGAATGAGGATTTTCTAGAAAGTGATGAGTACAGTGATGAGTTAAAAGAAATTTACTTCAATGCATTTGTTAATAAGTTAGAAGAATTTAAAAGAACTGAAAAGAGTGATCATGAAATCCCTCTTCTGCAAAACATTCTTGAAGGTCTTGAGTATAAAGAAGATGAAGTGGCAAGCTTAGTTGAATCTTTTGAAAAACGACAAAAGCATATTATCGCTAAAAGATGGGTGAAAGATTTTGAACTAGGAATCAGTTTCACAAGCTTTCAAAGACACATTGATCTTGAGTCCCCATCAGACAAACAAAAACTCATCAATACCACTAAGGCGAGCTGCTTTGGTGGTGGACTTAATATAAAAAATCAATATTGGTCACTTACTACTCATGGATGCTTCATGATTGGTAATTCAAATATTAAAGAGAGAGAAGGCTCTCCTCAATACAAAGAGTCTTCAGTTCCTCTTTGGGGAATAAAAGTCTCACAAAGGATGGGGAAGATTGTTTCTTCAACGAGATCAGAACTGGGGATTTCTCTTCCGGTTATCTATTATAACCAGGATTTAAAGAATCCTTCAGGTAGCTATAAGGTAAAAGATGATAAAAGCTTCATAGTAGCTCCTGCCATTTATGGACGTTGGGCCTTAGGTAAACTTGTTTTTGACACAGAGATTGGACAATTCCTTGATCAATCAAATACATACTACTCTTTAAGCTTTGGAGTTAAATTTTAATTAAAAGGAGATGAAGTTGAAATTTATATTGTTTCTTTTACTTTTATCTCCGACTGCTTTTTCCTACGAGAACTACTCTGAACTCGACTTCAAAGGATATTCAACAGATCCTCATGAGGTGAAGATCTTAAACCACGGGCTCGCGGCCCTGGAAGAAAGACTACAGCTTATCGAAAGTGCTCAAGATTCAATAGATGTTGAATACTATATTTTCAAGCAAGACCTGGCCTCTCAGATTATCTCAAGAGCTCTTTTACAAAAAGTTAAGGAAGGTGTTAGGGTCCGCATTCTTATTGATTATTTTGCCAATAGAAAATCCCCTAACCCCCATGTTCTGGGGCGAATGCAAGAGGAAGGTATTGAGGTGAAGTTTTTTAACACCTCTCCTCTTGTTAACATTTATAATGTCCAGTACCGCAATCATCGTAAGGCCCTCATTGTTGATAATAAGACTGCTATTATTGGGGGAAGAAATGTGGCCAATGAATACTTTGATCTGTCTGAATACTACAACTTTCTCGACAGAGATATGAGTATTCATGGAAGTATTGTAGAAACCATTTCTCGCACCTTTGAATCAAATTTTACTTCTCGATGGGCCAGTATTTTAAAATCTCCTAAGAAGCCTGATCCTAATGATTTTCGCTATCGTGAAGATGACTATTATCACATGTCTCATTCTAAGTATGATAGAGATCTAAAGCGATGGCTTAAAAATGAAAAAGATGCGGAAAAGTTTTTATTTGAAGAGCTGGATATCCAGGAGATTCGAAACCTTGGAAGATCCCAGCTCTTTCATTCCCATGCAGGAACTTGTAACAAGCTTAAATTTATCTCTGAAGTGCCAAGCTTTGGAAGGAAAAGAAAGTACTCAAGACTTTTAAAAGAAGTTATTCAGGATAAAATCGAAAATGCTAAGACTAATATCATCATAGAATCTCCTTACTTCATTTTAACAGATGAGTTCAAGAAAGTTGTGGATAAGACTCTTGACTCCAAGGTTAATATCAAGCTTCTCACCAATAGTATTAATTCCACTGATCAAATTTTTGTTTACTCAGCTTTTGAATCTCAACTCTATGGTCTACTTCATCAGCACTTAGATACTTATATTGCTAATGGGAAACGACCTGAAAACTATGAAGTTCTGGAGCGAGTTGAGTATGCCAATTACGGTATTCATTCCAAAACTTTTGTTTTTGATAACGAAGATTTCATCATCAGTACCTTCAACCTTGATCCTCGTTCTTCTGATATCAACGCTGAACTTTTAATTCTTTGTGAAGACTCTCCTGAGCTTGCTCTTCTTATCAAGAAAGATATTGAAGAAAGAATGAAAGAAACTTACCGGATTAATTCAGCGGGAGATCTTTTTAATGCGACTTACAAAGAGGGAACCTTTCGAAAAGTTATCTACTATCTTCTTTCTAAAATCCCTGCACAATTAATTAAACCTTTCCTTTAAATAAAAGAGGGCCAGATTTCTCTGGCCCTCTTTCTTAGTGAGCATGTTCTAATTTAACATCTCGTTCTTCTTCGATATTTACAATGGCCTCAACTGGTTCGCCATCATAATAAATGTCTTTATGAGTGTTAGTATTAAGAGTTACCTTCACTTCATTCTTACCACTTGGTAAAGTGAGGTGCACCCATTCACTATACACGCGACCGAGCTTCTTACCATTGAGATAGATGTGAGCATGTCCTTCATGTGGAAGATCTACTGCCTTGTTCACATTCTCGGGAGCAAACCTAAAGTTCTTTAGAGAGATATGAAGGTTATAACCACCTTTTGAGTCAAGCATAGGGTGAATAACAATCTCTGGTTTAGGCTGACCGGCCGGAACTTCAAACTTTTCGTGCTGATGAAGAGAATACTTCTCCATGGCTTCAGCATGAACCTTTGTTGCAAGCTTTGTATAAGGAACGGCCATTGCCACAAACAGAATAAGAAAGTTTGCTATGGCAAAGATATTTCTCATCCATAAATTTTTATGAAAGCGAATCGGGGCCTGGTAATGATGTCCCGGACCTTTTACGATGAAGACCAACAATGCTCCATGAAGAATTGTATGACCTAC
>DATGND010000192.1:0-4603 GCA_035306925.1 Bacteriovoracaceae bacterium
AATTAAGCATTGGATGGATTGGTTGATTCTGATCACCTTATTGGTAGCTGCTTTCTATACCATGCAAGTTATCGGACAAGAAAAGTCAACTTTCCGAGAGGAATGCTATCTTGTGACTTTTGGTGCACTTAAGCTCATGATTCCTCAATGGTGGTCCATTACCCAGCAATCCGAAACACTTCTTCGCTTTGAAAGAACAGATACCCGTTACGACTGGTACGCTCAATTCCAATATAAAGATAATGACTCCCGCCCCCTCCCTGACATTTTAAAGGATATTCTCGATGAACAAAAAATTGAATTTGACCCGGATGTAGCTTTTGAAACAGACTCCAGAGTGCTTTTCAGGGATTCCCGAGTTCAGGAAGAATTTCAAGAAGTTGTGCGAGTAGAAGGCATGGCCAGCGAAGATGTGGAAAACCGTATTTATTACGACATCTACCTATTAAGACAACTCAACACTGATAATTATTTTTTATTTGAAAGTAAGAGCTCAGTATTAAATGGTGGTATTGAAGGGCCGTATTTTGAAGAAAGCCTCTCAGAGCTAGAGCTTAACTAGCTCTGAGACATCCTACTAGTTGCCGCGTTTAGGTGCGAAGTTTCTTAGACGATCAATTGTAAAATCAATTAACTCTTCATCAGAACAAAAAACATCTTCAACTAAATCATTGGAAAGTAAGAAATTCTTCACGCGAATAGCGATGTTGTGAAGAGATTCCATGAGATAAAGTCCGCCGATGTTCTCACCATTAAAAGATTTAATGATCTCTTTACGAGCATGGTTGAACATTTCTGTTTCAGTAATATCACCAGGGATATCTTCACCAAACTTTTCTTCAACTTCCTCAATGGCCTGCTCTTTAATGTTTTCGTCTGTAGCAAGACTTACACCAAATTCAGTGGCCAGGGCTTCAATTAGGTCTACACGCTTATCAATTGCAAAATCAATCATCTCTTCTTGTTTGAAGTGATTAATCATGTAAGAGGACAGCGCTTTTAGCGTTTCGAAATCTGTTTTCATCAGAACTTCCTTAAAATAAGGGGATTACTAAAAACAGAATAACTAAAAAGTTTTTCGGGCACAAGTTAAAGCGTTGATTTTTTTTATTTATCTTTTTATTTTTTTTGAGAGCTTATTCACCATCTCTGTTATGGCACTTCTCTCTCCTAGGATATACAGTGCTACCCCATAGAGGAGAATCACTGCAAGTATCTGTCCGAAAATAAAGGTTGCCTTAGTAATAAGTAGTTGATCAAAGTAATCTATTTGCCCAAGATACCAGGCCAGACTCGCAGAAAGGGCACTGACAAAAAGAATTTTGGCAATCTTTAGATTGAAAAAGAATGATAAATCTAAGGTGAGAACCCGCTTAATAATAAAGCCTAAAAAAAGAGAGTTCACTAAAACAGAGATACTTGTTCCTAAGGCAAGAGTAGAGAAACCCCATAGTGGTGTGAGCATTAAACAAAAAACAATGTTAACGCTTATTAATATAAGAGAACCTATGACAGGGATTCTTTGTTTCTCCAAAGCATAAAAAACAGGAACCCAAATTTTATACAGTCCGTAGAATGGTAAGCCCAATGCATACATTTTAAGAGCAAGAGAAGTCATGTAAGTGTCCTCTCTGGTGAAGCGACCTCTTTCAAAAATCAGATTCACAATCTGCTCAGAGAAGAAAAATAAAATAATCATGGCAGGCATGATCGTTAGAAAAGAGAGAAAGTAGCTTGTTTTAAGGCTTCCTAAAGCCTCATCTTTTCTTCCCGCTTTCCAGCCCTGTGAAAAATGAATGAGATTTGAATTCCCGATTGAAACGGAAAGTATACCTACAGGAAGTTGAAAGAGTCTGAAACTGTAACTCAGCCATGAAACAGCTCCCGCAACTGTACCCGTAGCAAGAATAGTCACAATCAAAAGATTAATCTGAGTTGCGGCAAATCCTACAAGGCCGGGCCCCAACAGCTTAAATACTTTCTTTGATTCTGCCGTTAAAAGTTTTTTCGGCCAAACCGGTCCAAAACCTCTTCTCCACAAAAGAGGCAACTGAACAAAGGCTTGGGTGATAGCTCCCAGGAGGGCCCCAATTCCCAAAGAATAGATTCCTGGATACCCCCAACTATAAAGAAGCGAAGTCAGCAATAACATGCTCAGTACACTCACAAGGTTGTAGCAAGCAGGTGCTAGGGCCGGAACAAAAAAGACTTTTAAAGAATTAAGCACTCCCATAAAGAGAGCTGCTAAAGAAACAAACAGTAAGAAGGGAGAAAGTATTCGAGTTAGTGTAACTGCAATCTCAAACTTCTCAGGATTATCAACAAAGCTTGGAGCAAAGATTTCAATGAGCTCATGAGCAAAAATAAAAATCCCCGCACTTAAAGTTCCTGTAATTAAAATCAAGAGAATGAACAGGGCCCATAAAAGCTCCCTCCCCTTCTTTTTTGATTCTTGATTTGTCTCAACAAAAGTTGGAACAAAAGCCGAAGAAAAAGCCCCTTCCGCAAAAAGATCACGAAGCAAATTGGGAATTCGATAGGCCACCAGAAAAGCATCAGTGAGTCCGCTGGCACCAAAGAACGCTGCCATTACCTGCTCTCGCACTAATCCCAGAATACGGGAGCAAAAAGTAGCGATGGCCATAACAAATGATGATTTTAAAATCGACATTACAAACTCACTTTCACTCTATTCTTACTTGATAAAATCACTTTGCAAATCTTTGATTAAAAAGTTTTTTCTTTCTGGTCCTATTTTGCCCCTATTGAAGTGAACGTAAATATCTATAACAATGCCTCATGTGGTGCAAGGTAACCTTTTGTCACTCATTCTCTCTAACATTCCCTCTCTTATAGGCTAGCAGAAGTTAGCATTATAGGGAGGATTTGTAGGGGCAAAAACCAGTATGATGTATTTAAGCAGGATGCGATTAGGTTCATCCCCTTTTTCAGGAAGAAAATTGAAATGAACCTAAATACACACACACGCTAAAAACAGAAGGTTTTTAGAGAGAGACAAGGAGGGAACTATGTATCTTGCGATTGCAGTAGAAACAAAGAATCACCCCAAGAGTCAAAACGATTACCGAGTATGGTACCTGGAAATTGATGAAAGGGGGCAGGTCATTGGAGTAGGTGTAAAAAGCAAGGAGGAGCTTATCGCTCACATTTTTGATTGCATGAAGAAATTCGGCAAATCACTGTGGAGAGCTTTTCTTAAAGATCATGAAACATCCACTCCGATCGAAATTTACGATTTTGTATCGATGAACATGTACGAGAATACTCACTTTGGAAATCTTCCAACGTTAAGTGAATTCCAACAAGTTCTAGACTCATTAGAAAGCCGCATTGAATTAAGATCGATTGCCTAATAATTATCCTCCCAGGTTTATTAGGCCTTTCCCGGAGAGGGAGACTTTGCCCTCCCTCTCCTTCTTTCCATAAATTATCTTTCATCTCCCAAATTTAGCTCTCATTTGAATTTCCTTTTGCTATCATAAGGATTCTTAGGAACTAGAGAAAGGATAGTTTACTCATGAAATCAATTGCGATTATTGGTGCCCAATGGGGAGATGAAGGAAAAGGAAAACTAACTGATCTTCTGGCAGAGAAATCAGATCTGGTCGTAAGATATCAGGGAGGACATAACGCCGGTCACACCATCTGGGTGAATGGACAAAAAACTGTTCTTCATGTGATTCCTTCCGGGATTCTTCATTCACACTGTCTCTCGGTGATTGGCCATGGAGTGGTTCTTGAACCAGAGAATTTTTTTAACGAACTAAAATCAATCAATACTGTCACTAAAGTCAGTCCAGATAATTTAAAAGTCTCATCATCTGCAACTGTTATTACCAGTTATCATCGCCTCCTTGATGCTGCTCGAGAAGCTCAAGGTCCAGAGAAAATTGGAACAACAGGAAAAGGAATAGGGCCTGCTTACGAAGACAAAGTAAGCCGTCGTGGAATCAAAGTTAAAGACCTGCTCGATAAAGACACTCTAATAAGACGACTATCCAGTGGGTTTGCTGAAAAGGCGATTCTCTTTAAACACCTTTACCAAATTAATATCCCACCTATTGATGAGGAAGTTGAAAGACTTTACCAATATGGAAAGCAGCTTAAAGATTATGTGGCTGATACTTTTTCACTCATCGATCAAGCTCAACAGCAAGGTAAAACAGTTTTATACGAAGGTGCTCAAGGTATTCTTCTTGATATTGACTATGGAACTTATCCTTATGTGACGTCTTCCTCGACAGCTGCAGCTGGTATTCTTACTGGAGCAGGACATCCACATGGTCAAATTGATGATGTTATCGGAGTGGCCAAGGCCTATACTACCAGAGTTGGCGAAGGCCCCTTCCCTACTGAACTTTTCGATGAGATGGGTGAAACAATCCAAATCAAGGGTAATGAAATTGGCGCGACCACTGGAAGAAAACGCCGTTGTGGCTGGATAGATCTTCCTCTTCTTAAATACGCCATTAAATGTTCAAAGCTCACTTCCATCGCATTGACGAAGCTTGATATTCTTTCAAATTTAAAAGAACTAAAAGTATGTTATGCGTACGAAGTGAATGGAAAACAAATTGATTGT
>DATGND010000193.1:0-10945 GCA_035306925.1 Bacteriovoracaceae bacterium
ATATCAGTATCACGGATACGAGAGTTCGCAGCAGAAAGGTTTTCTGTACTTACTTGAATGTTGTTAATTGTCGACTGTAGTCTGTTTTGAAGAGCACCGAAGTCAGCTCTGATACCAGATACAGTTTGAATGGCCTGGTCAATCGCAGCTAGTGAGTTCTGAGCAGAAATCTTATCAGATACTGAAGCCAGGTTAAGACCAAGAGCCGCTACGTTTACGTCTGCTGATGAAGCATCAAAAGTTAGACGGTCACTTAAAGGATCGTTTCTTGTACCGATTTGGATATCAAATACTGAACCTGTACCATTTAGTAGTGGAACACGGTTAAACTCTGTCGAGTTAGCAATACGATCGACTTCAGAAAGAAGCTGATCAAATTCTACGTTAAGGAACTTTCTTTCAGTTGGCCCGATAGTGTCTGAAGCGGCCTGCACAGCAAGCTCACGAAGACGAATCATGATGTTACCAACTTCTGATAAAGCACCTTCTGCGATTTGTACTAGAGAGATACCGTCTTGAGCGTTTCTTTCTGCCTGACCTAGACCACGGATCTGAGCTTTTAGATTCTCAGAGATCGCTAGTCCTGCAGCATCGTCTCCTGCACGGTTGATTCTGTTACCAGATGAGAGTTGCTCTAACACCTTCTGCTGAGCACCCTTAGTTTGACCTAAGTTCCTTTGCGCATTTAGCGAGGAAACGTTAGTGTTAATACGTAGACCCATATATCCTCCTTGATTGGGTTCCCCTATTCACTCCTTGAATAGGACATGAGAATCTTCGTGACTCTCATGACTAACTTTTCGACAATGGAGGAAAAGACTTGAGTTAAATGTAAAAAAATTTGACGACCAGTCAGAAAGACGTGTAACACATTGAATTTAAAAGAGATTATCCTATGGGCAAAATTTTCCCCCCACTAAAAAATCTAAAGACCCATCCACAGTATTGGGAAGAAACAAAGGCCTTAATTGAAAAAGCCTTTAAATACCAACCTCAGTTTAGCTTCGAAAATGATTTTATCACTCTCCTGAATAAGGATAATGCTCATCATCTCTACATTCTTGCAGAGGATGAAAAAGTGATTGCTCACCTTGGTGTAAAAATTCGAGATATCAACATTGATGAAAAGAAAATTCCAGTGGCAATGATGGGGGGGATTGCTGTAGATGAAGAATATCAAGGACAAGGAATCTTCTCTTACATGATGAATGAAGTAAAAAAAATTCATCATGCAGAAGTTGCTGCGTTCATCCTATGGAGTGACTTGGCTTCTATGTATGAAAAGCATGGTTTTTATCTCTGTGGTTCTCAATATCCGCTAGCAAGAAATAGTAGGGAAAATAACTACATACACTTAATAAATGCAAATGGAAGTGAACAAAAAGAAATTAAAAAAATTCACAAAAACTTTTTCCAAAAACACTTCGCTTATATAGAGCGTACTGAAAGTGACTGGCAGCAATTATTCACTTCTAAAAGTTGTGAGATTTGGGTTAATGGCCGTCAAAATATAACAAGCTACTTTATTAAAAATAAAGGTCAGGATCTTCACAATATCATTCATGAATATGCCACTCTAGAAGACAGAAAAGAATTTTTAAAAAATATCTCTCATTGGGGGGAAGTATGGATGACTCAAGATTATTTCCATGAAGGCAATGCCCACTTTCAATTTTTGCTCTCAGCGGGAGGCCAATTCCCATCTCTCATTGAGAGTATCAGCTACGGAAAAATAAAAATCAATCTCATCGATAAGAATGAGTGTCATTTTCAATTTAACAATGTTGATTATGTTATGAATGCTCCTGAGTTTTTTAGTGGCGTTTTCGGGCCTTCTCGCTTCAGCGAGCTTAATGGCACAAAGGATCTATTTATTGCAGGCTGGGATAGTATCTAGGTCTTAGAGTTTGAGCTGAATACTTGTAATAAGCTTATCATTCTCACTACATCCTACTCTCGAATAGTCTCTAAACTTTTTATCATAGAGATGAAATTTATCCTCGTCATACTGAAAGATTTCGTACTCTTCAATATTCTCAGTTGTTAAGGCAATGACAGACTCATCATGATCATCTACCAAAACTTTTCCACTCACGGTATAGGTAAAGTGGCAGTCAGAGGGAACATACTGTGCCTTATAACTTCCTCCAAGAGCAAAAACACCTCGCGAGTTATTGGAGATATTTCTTTCTACCAACAACTTACATTTCTCACTGATTAAAATTTCTGACATTGTTTTAGGACCAATGATCATGATCCTATCCTGGAGGTCATCATAAAGAGCTAATGTACTTAGACCAGCTGAAGGCAGCTTAGCCTTCCAGTCATCAGTCGAATAATCAAACTCTAATCCTTCGACCATGCAGCTTTTTTTCAAAACTTTGTATTCACCAATTGGAAGCTGATCAATTAACATCCCCCTTCTCTCTGAGACCTGACCAAATTTCCAAATACTCCAGGTACATATTATTAAAGCGGGGATATAAAAAAGAGCTAACCTCAGATTATTATTCATTTTTCAAAGCTAGCCTTTTCCACTGTTAACTAAATTCAACATCATTTTTATATGATCTAAACTTTTACCGAGTTCTTTCTGAATTTCCAGGGCTCTTTCCAAATACTTCTTGGCCTCTTTGAAATTTTTCTTAACCATGAAGTCATGACCAAGATTGAGATAAGATTGCATCAGTGCTTCTTTTTTTAAAACTCCAACTTGTTTTTTGAGTGGCTTCAAATTAGTCGCTTCTGGACTTGATAAGATGGCCGAATCTAAATATTGTTCTGCTTGATACCAGTCTCCAATGAAAATAAAGAATTCAGTTAATGACAATGCTAGCTCCGGAGATAAAACCAGATGTTTTTCTGAAATCTCCTTTAAAAAAGCTAACCCTTCCTCTCCTTTATTGGCCATTCTATAGGCCACAAAAAGGTGTGCTAAGGATTCCTCTGCTCCAACAATAGAAGCCGCTTTGTTGCTCAGATCATTATCGATAGTCAACCTGTAGGCCTGTTTAAAACTTGCAATGGCCTTGTCATATTCTTTTTCTCTTAAATAACTGGTCCCCAATGACAATTGCAATGGATAGCTTTTATATCCACTCTCAACACTACTCGCTAATAAGCTCGAATTTGAACTCCAAAGAGCTGTCCTATATACAGTTAAGGAAAATAAAAAAAGAAAATAAATCAAGCCAAAGCTTTGAAAAAGCCGCTTATAAGAAGAAAACTTGCTGGCAACTTGCAGATAAAGGAATGCTCCTAAAAGAGAGATTCCTATTAAGGGGAAGTAGAGAAAACGATCAGCTACCGTAGAGATATTCTGAAAAGCATATCCTACCAATCCTAAGTTCACTAAAAGTAATAGTAAAAAGATCGTTAACGAATAATAAAAGAAATGAAACTTTTTCTTCTGAGCACTTAAAATAATCCCCCAAATAATAAGACAACTAATGATGGCCTTTACTTTAGCAGAAAAGGAAAACTTTACTTTCTCAATGATATCCATTGGACTCATCATATAATCAAAAGAGTAATTCCAAGGAATGATCGTTCTCTTTAAATATTCAAAAAAAGATACGAGTAAAGTCACCCCTTTTACATAAAAAGATTCATCACTTCCAGTTGCAAGCTGTGGGGTATAAGTTTTTTGAAGAAGAACAGCAATTAGTAAAATGACAATATAAATACTGTTTTTATAAAGGACTGCTTTCAGCTCTCGTTTGAAAAAAAATAAATCAAACCAGAGATAAATAAAAGGTAAAGTCCCAATTGTCGGGTGGACCAACATTCCTATGCAGTAAAAAACAACTGTCAGGATTTCATTGCGTAAGCTAGCACTTTTACTGTTTTTCAGGAATAACAAAAAAGATAAAAGTCCAAAAGTAGTGGCCAAGACTTCTTTTAAAGATGAAACCCAGACAATAGACTCCACATGGGAAGGATGGACCAGATACAAAAACGTGGCAAAGATAGAAGCCTTCTGAATAGAATCATCAGCATTTTCTTTACTGAGAAATGTTGTAAGAATTTCTCTCATCCAAATAAAGACAAGAAAACAGTTAATCCCATGAAAGAAAATATTTAAAAAACGATAGGGAAGAGCATTGTCGGTTCCAAAAAACCAAGAGACCGCCTGCCACACATTATAAATAAAAGGTGTACTTGATAATGACCAGACACTAACAATATTTTTTAAGTTCGCGCTTGAGACTAAACTATTGTCATAGATCAATGAACTATCATCAAAAATAAAGAAACTATAGTGAAGTGTATGCCCAAAAATTGCGAAAACGGTCAACAACAGCAATATAGAGAAGTAATTTTTTTTTATGGTCATGAATCGCTATTTATCTTATATGAGCACGACAACACCTAATCACATAAACATCTGGATTGGGGCCCAGATGGCGCCCTATACCTACCATGAAGTAGTTGGCTGGACAGGCAAGGTTACTAATATCACCATTTGTAAAAGCATGAGCAAAAGTACAATCTCTCACTACTACGTTCCAGGTAGTAATACAGTTATTGTTTAAGCAAAGCTGACCACCAGAACTTAGATTAATATTTAATCTTGCATTAACCGTCGTCAATGCATTATGGACAGTCGCTCCGTTAACCGTAAGAGCATTAAGAGTTGTTGGGCCAGCTACACTTAAAGTCCCCGTTGCTCCTGCTCCTCCGGCAGCAATTTCTACATTCCCTTGAAAACGAGCCGCGAATGCATTTGGAGTTGCTGGATCGTTAGCAATACTGATCGAACGACATCTGTCTCCATCAAAACGACCTTGTAGAGTTCTACAGGCTTCTTCCCCGTAACCAGTTCCTTGAGCATGACAGTCTAGGATTCTATTATGATTAGAGGCATCTACGAAAAAAACTGTTTCAAAAAATCTTGAGGTTTCCAAGGTTCCAACAGTGGAGTGACGATCTGCTTTATTATCACCAGTAATCCCTCTTCTTATATCCACTCTAATTTTAGCTGCTCGTTTACGAGATTGAATTGCAGGACCTGATGGGTTGTTAGGGTCTTTAGTAAAAAACTGCGTTGGCTCTGCTGGTTTAACATCAAAGAAAGTTATACCTGTAACAGTGAGGTTACCGTACTTATCCCCCACTTTAATAACAGAGTTACCGCTACCATCCAAAATTCCATTAGCACCAGTAGCAGGAAGACCCTCTCCTAAAGTTTGCATTCGGAAAGATCGTTGACAGGACTCATTAACAGAAATAGCTGGCTGGATCTTATTTGTTAACTGAACGATATCCAACTGCTGATTCATGCGCTTACTCGAACGACTCATATTTTGGTTGAGTTGCATGACTCCGATACTGATGACTCCTAGGATTCCTGCTGCAACCATGACTTCTAATAAACTCATACCGCCTTCAGAAAGGAGTGTTCGAAATGAGATAGTTTGTTTTTGTTGATGTTGATTCATAATGTTCCTTATCAAGACTAATTTTATACCGGTTTTAAATTTTCTCAAAGAGTTAGTATTTAAGTTCTATATCCCTACGAAATCACTCACCTAAATAAGAGGCTTTCGCCTCTGATAGTAGGCACTTTTCAATTTTTAATAACTTTAAATTCAAAGGAATTCTGTTATGATTTTCTGAAATACAATAAAAAGCGAGCTCGTATTATGGATAATACCAACCAACTTTTTTCAAACCTTAAGATCTCTGAAGAAATCGTTGTAAGAGAAAACAAAGATGGAACTGTCATTGCGATGAAAATGGATGATGGGGATATCTTTTATAAGATTGATGGAGTGGCTGCTGAAATATTTAAAGACATTAGAAAGAATGTGGACTTAAAGACAGCTATTGAGAAAGCCTCTCAGTCCTATAAAGTTGATGCTGCTACTATTCTTGCTGATGCTACTCCTTTTTTAAACAAGCTCATTGAACTCGGCCTTGCTTCTAACCAATGAAAAAAGAGTCCTCGATCGAATATAAACAAAGAGTGATGGATGCCATATCCCCCACTTTCTGTGCAGCTAAATGGTACAATGCTACTATCTGGCTTGATTGGGGACAAACTACAAGCTGCCACCATCCACCTCCTCATACGATTGTTAAGAAAGATATTCTTAAAAATCCCGCAGCTCTCCATAACACCAAAGAAAAGAAAGAAGAAAGAAAACTCATGCTTGAAGGAAAGCGTCCCCAGGGATGTGAGTACTGCTGGAAAGTTGAAGATATGGGTCCCGATTATGTCAGTGATCGAATCTTCAAAACGAATATTTATAGTGAAGAATCTCTAAAAATACTTCCGACCTTATCTCCTGATGAAGATATTGATTTAAAAACTCTTGAAATCTCTTTTGATAGGAAGTGCAACTTTGCTTGCAGCTATTGTGGACCTACTTTTAGCACACTTTGGGCCCAGGATATCAAAAAGTCTGGTCCTTATACCAATTTAGAGGACCTTCACGGAAGTAACTTTGGAAGTGATTACGACCACTACTTCCCCTATGAGAACTCTCCCATTAATCCCTATGTCATTGCCTTCTGGAAATGGTGGCCTAGACTTTCTCAGAGTCTTCAGGAGTTAAGGGTTACAGGCGGAGAGCCTATGCTCTCTCAAGACTTCTGGGAGCTCATTCGCTTTTTAAAAAAATCAAAAAGACCTGATATGAATTTTGCAGTTAATTCGAATTTGGGTCTGGGACAGCACTATATTAGTAAACTCATTGATAGCTCACTCTCTATAGATAATTTTCATCTCTATACAAGTTGTGAAGCTACTGGGAAACAAGCAGAGTACATCCGTGACGGTTTAGATTTTAATCGCTTTAAAGAAAACCTAGAGTCATTAGCGGAGAAAGGTAGATTTAAGTCTCTTAACATTATGATGACTATTAATGCTCTCTGCGTATTTAGCATCGTTGACCTTTTTGACCAGATCCTTGTCTGGAAAGAAAAGTATGGAGCATCTCACCCTACCTTCACACTGAATATTTTACGCTTCCCTTCTTTTATGTCGGTTCTTACCTTACCTGAGCACATCAAAGAAGAAGCGCGAAATAAGCTTCAAAAATGGTTGGATAAGCATAAAAATCACTCTTTAATCCTTCCTCATGAAGTAGACAGTATCGAAAGACTTATTCACTACCTTCAAAAAGTGGATCGTCCACATGCTCAAGCAACTCCACTTGAGACAGCACAAAAAGATTTCAAAAAATTTTACACCCAATATGACTTGAGAAGAAACAAGTCCATTTTATCTGTTTTTCCTAAGGAATTTGGGGACTGGTATCAGTCACTTTCAGAAGAGTAATCAGTTCTTTAATAAGACTTTTCCACATTCCTATCCCGTAGCTAAGAAGAATAACTATCTGGTAAAAGCTCACCAAGAAAAAATAACGAATATCCTTATTTTTTATAAAAACGATGAAGGAATAACAGAGGTTAAGAAGGACGTAAAGCCCCAGAGGGATAAGCCCGATGACAAAAAGATTTGCCATCACTGCCAGGGGTAAAAGTGAAAGATAAAGAATGAATATAGAAGGTAAGATGAAAATGAGCTGATCCTTTGAAAAACGATCCTTAATCATTTTATATCGAAAAAAAGCTGACTGAGAGGCTGAATAAAAGACATTGCTGATAGCCGGGCGCCTTTTATGAAAAATATAAAGATAAGGTAAATAGATGATTTGAAAGTGATCTTCCGCTACTCTCAGAAAAACATTTTCTTCATTTCTTTGATATTCTTCCGGGAAGAAAATTCCCTTCTTATGAAAGACACCTCCTTTCACACATAAGTTACATAATATTAAATTTTTCTCATCGCCTTTTAAAGGAGTTCTTCCTTCTTGGGAGAGATGCCTCCATCTGGTCTTTGATGTCGCCAAAGGAGAGCGCAGAGAAAACTCTAATGATCGTTCAAAGATACTGGCATCAGGTGAACTCTGGTCTGGTCCACCAAAAATGTCGACTTCCGGATAAAGCCGGATAATGTGACAAACTTCCTTTAAAAAATGGGACGGTAGTTGTGTATCATCATCAATAAAATAAAAGTAATCAGAATACTCTTCTCTTATGGCAATATTTCTTGCCACTCCAGGAGTTGTTTTCTTAATTGATGAAACACTCAAGCCAGGATAGCTAGAGCAGATTTCGCTGTATCTTGCTGAATAAGAATCCTCTCCATTAACGATAACTTTCACCCTGAAGCTAAACTCTCTTAATTCTTGTGATCCAAGTGCCCCTAAGGCACAATAAAAGGAACTTAAACATTTTTCTAAAAGTTCTGGTCGCCCATATGTGGGGATTACAAAAGTGATAGTTTGAGATTTATGGAAGTCATTCATATCAATATATTCGGTTCCTATTTTAAAGTCTCTTCCAACAGTAATGATATACTATCACGCCTCAGATTGGATTTTGCTAAATTTCTTATCACGGTCCAAGAAGATTCTCCTTCTTCTTATGATAGTATAGAGGTTTTAGTTCAAACTCCTCCGTGGGATTTACTTCCACCCAAAGTAGCTATCAAACAGACCGATACTTCTATTATCTATGAAGAAAATGGTGTTCGCTATAACGACTATCACAACAAGGCCCTATCCATTGTAGACACCAACACCAAACATGCTGTCATCTATTCTGATCAAGTTGATCTTGCCCATGAATTAGGCTTTCTACTCATCCTTTCTAAGAGTGGAAAAAAAATGGACTTGGAAGGACTTCACAAAATTCATGCTATGGGAGTTCAACTCAATAACACTAATATTATTTTCATGGCTTCTTCAAAAACAGGAAAATCCAGCCTATTTTTAGAACTTCTCAAAGACCCACAAGTCAAAATCTATTCAGATGATACTCCCGTCATTAACTCCCAGGGAGAAATACTTCCTTTCCCATTCCGGATTGGCATCAATAACAGAGAGGAAGCACCTGAATATATCAATAAAGATTTCATCTATACTTTGAATAGAAGGGCCCATGGTCAAAAACATCTTATCCCCCTCTCTGCCATAAACCGAGACATTGCCCATTATCAAAAGAATCAGCGTACCGTTCTTATTGTTGGGGTAAGAACGAGAGGTGAATCTCGAATTCAGACTATTTCTACTCTGGAGATGTTTAAACATCTTCAGAAACATATGGTGATTGGAGTAGGACTTCCCATGGTACTCGAGTATTTTCTGGAGTCAGGTTTAAGAGATCTACTAAAGAGATTCCTGATTATATTCAAGAGATCCAAAGCTGCCCTTGCCCTCGTTACTAAAGCCGAGTGCTATCTTTTTGAATGCGGCCCAGATATTGAGTACAACAGTAAGTTACTCAAGGAAAGACTAAAGCTGTGATGGGCACTTCTAATTATGACAAATAAATGAAGGCAAATCATAATATTGAGTATAATAAATTAAAGAATTAACAAGATTGTTCAATGACAAAACTTCAAATGACTCTACAGCAAGTTAAGGTTTTAACATACGCCAGTATGAGAGCGAGATATCGAAAAACGATCATTGGCTTTATCTGGGTAGTGTTAAATCCTATTCTTATGTATTCAGTCCAGGCCATTGTGTTCACCAAGTTTCTTCAATTGAATCTACCTGACTACTACCTGTTCCTCTTAGGTGGACTTCTGCCTTGGATATTTATTAACTCTTCCTGGGATTTTTGTACCAGCTCGATTGTTAGTGCTGGATCCATTTTAAAAAGTTTTCAAATCTCCCCACTCACCATTCTCTTTTCTTCTATACTTGAAAACTTTATTAATTTTTTTGCAGCCTTTATTATTCTAGTCATTCCGACGCTACTTTTCTCAGATTCACTTTCTAGTGGAATGATACTCTTTCCTATTTCCTTGGCATTGTTGATTCTTTTTACCTCATTTACGACATCTATTTTTTCTTTAATGTATGTCTTCTATAGAGATATCAAATACATCACTCATTTTTTAATGAGTATCCTCTTTTTTCTAACTCCTATTTTTTATCCGCCTAGCTTTATTCCAAGTCAGTACAAATGGATTATCGATGTAAATCCACTTTATATGATCATTGCTCCTTTTAGAGCATGTCTTTACAACACTCCCCTACCAGAAATTCTTATGATGCAACTCAAGGGTTTCGGTGTTGTCTTGGTTCTTGGAATTATTTTCACAACCTATTGGAAGAAATGTAAAAATGAAATTCTCTTCAAAATCTGAGCAAATTGTTTCAGTTCAAAATTTAAACCTTGTTTACCACGTCGATCATTATACTAACAAGTCGATAAAAGACTTATTCGTCTCATTGGCAAGTTCTCCTATTAAATCTCTCACCTCAAATGCCAGATATTATCATGTCCTTCAGGATATTAACTTCGATATCTATAAAGGTGATCGAGTGGGACTCCTGGGAATCAATGGCGCAGGTAAAACAAGTTTGTGCAGATGCATCGCTCAGATGGTTGTTCCTAACTCGGGCCAAGTAGTAGTGAATGGAAAAACCAGAGCTATCTTCGATACGAGCATTGGAATCGTGCCGGAATTAACAGGTAGAGAAAATGCAGAAGTTATCTGTTCCCTACTTTATCCAGAACTCTCCCACAAAGAAAGACAAGAAGTCATTGAAGAATCTCTAGAGTTCAGCGAACTTGGTGAATTCCTCGATGTACCCTACTTAAAATACAGTAAGGGTATGCAGGCCCGTTTAAGCTTATCAATTGTTTCTGCCCGTGGATGTGATCTTCTCATTCTAGATGAAGTCTATGATGGTGCTGATATATTCTTTCGTGAGAAAGTTTCCGCTAGAGTTCTTAATATGATCAAGAACTCCGGAGCTGTTATCTTTGTCTCCCACTCATTGGAACAAATTGAAGAAGCCTGCAATAAAGTGGTGATTCTTGACCGTTCAAAAGTTATCTATAATGGAGACGTCGCTCAAGGTATTACTATCTATAAAAACTTATTAAGAAAATGAGAGTTAAAGATACAGGAAGCTAT
>DATGND010000194.1:0-3848 GCA_035306925.1 Bacteriovoracaceae bacterium
ACAAACTTTTGGATCCTTCACTAGGAAATCCGCAGAATATGCCCTTAACTCCTCGCTGCTAGTTATGTTATTCCATAAAGCTCCGATACTCATGACGCCAAAATGCTTTGCTCCCAACATATCTGCGTAGGAATCTCCAATAACACAGATGGATTTTTTATTAACACCAGAAAGCATTTTCTCTAGCCCCTCAGGACTAGGTTTGGCACTTCCATCATCAATAGTGAAAATTTCTTCGAAGAATGAAAGTACCTTATTCTCAGAGAGAATGCGAAGCGTCGATGCGCGATCTCGTCCGGTCCATACATAAAGAAGGTGACCATCTTCTCTAAGTTCCTTCAGTAACTCCATGATTCCGGGATAAAGGGGGCGATTTTTAGAGTGGGGATCAACGAGAGTCCCATCACAATCAAATACAATATGTTTCATAGGGCCTATTCTAGGGATTAAAAACCAATAAATCCACTCAAGTTTACACATTGAGATCCGATAAGCTCCCTATGAAATGGACTCTCCTTTTATTTCTTCTCCTCTTCTCAACTTCCTCTATGGCGCAGTTGGAGCGAACAGATATTGAAAAGATTCTACCTGCGGAACTGGTAAAAACGTTGCAGGAGAAAGCTTCCAAGGCAGAAGAAACTTTCAAAAAGAAAATTTATAAAAAAGAAACAGATGCTCTTTATCTTAATTACTTTGGAAGAAACGGTGACGTCACTCTGGGAGTAAAAGATCATCAGGTAAGCTACCTTTATGTAAAAATACCTCCAGAGATTCAGAAGAAAGCTCATCTTTTTGACAGGGCCTATGATTCTCTCTCTGATCAGGAGAAAAAAGCTCTTCATAAAAAAATGTCTGAAAGTACTTCGCATGATAAAGGTCGCTATACCCTCATTGAACTTCCACAAAAATCAATGAAGCTTGAGTTCAATAACGATGAAAGACGAACTCTTCGCTCTGTGATTCTGTGGCCCTTAGGAGAGAAGCTTCCATGAAGTTTTTCACTCTCCTTTTCCTTTTAATCTCTTTAAATGTTGGGGCCCAAGAAGCTTGTGAGGAAGCTGTTCCAGCTCCTTTTGAAGAACTATTTGAACTGCAAAGAAAACTTCACTGGCACGCAGCTAGCGATCAGGAAGTAAGAAATGCTAAGTGTCTAAGGACTAAAAATTTTACTGAAGATGAAATGAAAAACTGGATGAAGGAAAACGATGGAAGAAAAATCAATAGCACCATCAATGGTATTTCCTTTGAAGATGAATCCGAAGAAAATCTCAAGGCTTTTAAACATCTCACAACAGCAGTAAACTTTTTTGGTCGACCTGATCCTGAAAGACAAAAAAAGTTTTCTTCTTCATGTAAAAAAGTTCAGTGTGCCATGGAGGAAATCTTTGGAAAGAAGACTGCCACTCACCTCCTCTTTATGCATCGAAAGTTTGGGATGAACGGCTCCCATCTTGCCTATGAAAATGCGGATTCCTGGAAAAAGGAAGAACTTGATCTCTTGCTTCTCGCCTTAAGTGATTTTCCAGAGGGAATACTTCCTGTAAGGGAGAATAAGCAGATGATTCGCTTTAAGCGGGGATATATGAGAAATGGTGGAGAGCGAACAATTGCCAATGCGGTGATGGAGTTTTTTGACCCCTTTGACAGGCAGTCCACCTGGCAAAAACGAACAACCGTTACTCATGAACTAGCCCACGTCATTGCCGCGGAGTCAAAAGTTGATGACTCCAGTGAATGGGCAAAACTTGGAGGTTGGGAAGAAACAACGAAAGTTACTAATGGGAAGAAAACCACCAACACTTCTTCTGACCGTCAAGCAGTCTCCATGTACGGAGAGGCCAATCAGCATGAAGACTTTGCGGAAGCAGTAGTGGCCTATCGTTATAATCCTCAACTTTTAAAATCCGTGAGTCCTAAAAAATACGAACTCATTAAAACTGTCATTTTTGACAATGTAGAATATACCAGTCAAAAGGCCTGTCAAAATCCGAAGAGACTAAGTGATGAAGTAAGAGCGAAAGCAACAGAAATGGCCAATCAATGGGAACCTACTGAAAAAGATCTTCAGGCCGTTGCTAAATCATGTAGTGAGCTTGCCATTAAAAGACTAGCTGACGGTAATATTGATCTTTCTCAAGGTGATTTTCAATACTGCTATGAGAAATCTCTTAGTAAATATATGCAGAAATTTGCTCTACAGTCTGTAGAGAATCACCCTTATAATGACTTTATTGGGCCACTCTTTCGCAATAGTAAACCACTAGATATAGATTCTGAAAAAGTGAAGCAACTAACAAAACTTGCACAAAACACTCATCGCTCCTTACTCAGAAAAGAAGTAGCAAAGGCCTTAGAAGAAGGCTCTAAATATGTTCGTAATAATTGCTCTGAGGGACTATTCCCTTATGCGTATCAGTCTGTTGATGAAGACCTTCTTGGGATCAATTCTTATTCTCACAAGAATGAGTTTGAAAAACTGACAAGAAGGTCCTGTGAACAGATGAATCAAAAAAGATCTTACTTACGAAGAACTGCAGGTACTAAGTTTACTGAGGAAGAAATTCAAAATCAGGTCAATAGCATTATTAAATAAACTGCCCAAACGGGCAGTTTAGGCCCTTCCTTTCAGCATCCCCTCCCAATACATCATCGGTAAAAGGTGAGCTTTAACCAACCACATACTCCAACGCTCTTTTGACTGATCAAACGGAAAGGTCTCCTGAGGGTGACCTTCATAATCAAACTCGGCCATGATCACTTTTCCATAACCTGTTACCAAGGGGCAAGAAGTATAGCCATCATATTTTGCCTTGAGTTCACTTCCCTTTAAATAGGAAAGAAGGTTTGCCACTAATACTGGAGCTTGTTTTCTAATGGCCGCTCCTGTCTTTGAAGTTGGTAGGCTAGAGCAATCTCCTAATGAAAAGACATTAGAAAATTTCTTGTGCTGTAGAGTATGCTTATCCACATCCACCCATCCCTCTTCATTGGCCAGAACACTTTTTTTAATAAAATCAGGAGAACTCATTGGAGGCACAATATGAATCATAGAATAAGAAACCTCCACCAGGGATTTATCACCTTTTTCAAAAACCGCAATATTTTCCTTCGGTCTCACTTCCACGAGATTATGTTCAAACATGGTAATAATCTCTTTACGGGAAATGAGTTTCTCTAAGGACACACGATATTTCTCTACTCCAAAAATGCGAGGGCCATGATTAGCAAAGATCGGTTGAACCTTATCTCGAATACCTTTTCGGCGAAAGAAATCATCAGCGAGATAAACGGCTTTTTGAGGAGCTCCTGGACATTTTATAGGAAGCGGAGGTTGGGTAAAAAGGGCATTCCCTGATTGAACTCGATTGAGCACTTCCCAGGTTTTAGAACTTCCTCCAGGAATGAAATTAGAACAGACATTATCAAAACTCAGAGCTTCCACGGCCCCCTTGATTTTATACCAATCAAGTTGAATACCGGCCGCAACAATTAAGACATCATAACTTAGTGTTCGTGAGCTTTTTAACAAAACTGTATTTTGTTCGGGTTCAAAAGAGATAACCTCATCCTGAATCCAGGTAACATTTTTTGGAATCACTTCACTCATCAGTCTTTGAGTTTTCTCATGAGGAATAACTCCTCCACCAACAAGGGTCCACTGTGGTTGATAGTAGTGTTTAGAAGCAGGGTCAACAATAGTTACAGCTACGTATTCTCCAAGGGTCTTTTTTATTTGAGCAGCGGTGGTAATCCCGGCCGTCCCTCCACCAATGATTAAAATCTCTTTTTTCATAACTTCCTTTTTGACAACAATACACATTCAATAAATCAATTGAATACTTTAATAG
>DATGND010000195.1:0-3411 GCA_035306925.1 Bacteriovoracaceae bacterium
AGAGGCTCATCGAAACTACTTAAATTATCAGCTACATTTAAATTCTCCTATAAATTTGACTGACATCATTCAAAAAAGAACTGTCTTTTATGGAAGCAATAAGGATCTTGCTTTACGTCAGGTTATAAATGCAACTAATGATAACTGGCCACTTCCTAAGATAAAGCTACTCAAAGAATTTAAAACCGATCATCCTAATTTATTTCTATACCGCTGTCTTTTCGAAGACTTCATTGGCTGGCATGAAGGAGATGTCACTCGCTTCGTCTACTAATTACCAAAAGGTACGGCGTACATTTAGGATCTTGAGTTCGATCAATTAATTTTGTAATATAAAATTGAAAAACCAGGTGGGGATATGGTTGGTACATATCCCCTAAATCTTACTTTGTAAAAAATTCTAGTATTTCAACAATCAGTTTCAATACAAGAATTACGAAGTAAAGAACCCTAGTTTTTCCCTCCATGAAAATCCTTTTGGTAAAGGCGCCCTTCATTGGGCGTCACAGAGGAAACTCAATTCTTCTATTCTTTCTGACTCTACTAATCTTGATAAAAATTGATTTGAAAGAGTGTTGTTCCTTTCAGAAGTTTCCCAAAAGGTACGGCGTACTTTTAAGCAGAGTATCTTCTCGGACTTTTCAAATTCCTCTTATTCAAATCAAACTCACCCCGTCTCAAACCTTTCCTAATCATCTCTGCTTCATCATCCCTATATTTTTCATTAAGCCATTCAAGTTCCCCTTCCCTACCTCCAAAGCTCATTGGGATAAATGAGTAGACCAAGATAGGGACTTCATGAAGTGTCGAATAAGGATAACTCTCCACTCTTTTAACTAATCCAGCTCGAAGAGGATTTTGATAAATATATCTATAGACTTGAAAGTAATGTTTTTGTGATCGAATGAGACTCCAGCGATAAGGGCCTCCCCACAGATGATTTATATCTCCAGACTCCGCTTTAATACGAACTGAAGTTCTTCTCATAAAACTCTGCATGATCGTATCTAAGTTAGCTTTCGGAGTATGGCAGAGCAAATGGAAGTGATTCCCCATAAGTACAAAAGCATGAACACATAGAGAAAGTTGATTGGACACGTACTCCAGCTCTTCCAACATAATGGACCAGACTGACTCCAACGGGATTGGGAAAAACTTCTTATTATTACACCTACCCGTTACATGATACGAGTGGATATCACTTCGAATAAGCTGTGGTCTTGGCATAAGCTTACACCTCATAAAGGCATGACTACCAAAAGGTACTCCGTACCTTTTGGTAGTCATTGCTTTAAAATCTTAATAATTTCGATTGAATAATATTTTCTTCAAACCAGGCAGGAGCATTGTTTGGTGAAAACTCTTTCATAAATTCGCGATTTAGAAGACAGTAAAGGCCCCAGATTCCAAATGGAAGCATAATACTTCCCAAGTACATTACCGAAATAAAAAGCCCTATAATGATTCCTAGATAATTCTTTTCTTCAATTAACTGCTGTGCTTTGATCATTGCAAAAAACTGAAGTCCGATCATAAAAAGACTTAAGGAGCCAAAGATTAAACCTGACCAATGAAAGTCACTTAACTGTATTTTCAAAATGATGACTGCAGAGATAACTGCAAGAATTTTCATTACTAAAAAATAATTCTTAAACATTGTTGCCTTATTAATTGTCATCGTTCCTCCTATAGTTACCAAAAGGTACGGCATACCTTTTGGAGATTGAAAACAAAGTAGAAGTTGTATAAAATGAAACTGAAAAACAAGGTGGGGATATGTTTGGAATATCCCCTAAATCCTCAGTCTAGTGATTCAAGTATCGCAAGTAGAACTCGCAACACGAGAAGAACTAAACGAAGAACCCTCGTTTTTCCCTCCATGAAAATCCTTTCTGTAAAGGCGCCCTTCATTGGGCGTCACAGAGGAAAATTTCCCCTCTTCTACTTCACTCAATGTAAATAGATCTTTATTCAAAGAAGTTTTTTGTAATGTTGTTCTCTTATGAAATAACCAAAAAGTACGCCGTACCTTTTGGTTGTTGCATTGACTGAAAGAATGTGAGTAAAATTAAAGAGAGAAAAGTTAGGTGGGAAGGAGCTGCTAACTCCTTCCCTAAAACTACCAAAGCACTTTTATCAAAACAGCAAGCTGTAAGATGAAAAGCACTAAGGAAAGTACCCTCACTATCTCTTCCATGAAACTCCTTTAGAAGGGCGCCCATCCATTTGGGCGTCTAATGGAATCCCACGAAAAAGAATTCTCTCTTTCTAATTAATTAACTTGAAATTTACCTGGATTAAATCTTCGAAGGATTTGATTTTTCACAAATGAGTTTAGCTGCCCTCAAACCAAAAAGTACGCCGTACCTTTTAGTAATTTAGAGTTCAAAGCGTGACAGCTTATGACGGATGAGTTTTTTGAATTCGATTTTTTTGTCTCGATCTAAAAAACTCTTTTCAATTAACTCATCCCAGATAGGTAGATGCTCTCTGAATCTTTTGATGAGTCTTTTATGAACTTTCTCATTGATCCCAAAGCTCTGGGCCAAGGCCAGAAAATCTTCTTCTTTCAACTTATTTTTTTTGCCGTTGATAGCAAGGGCTGATTCTTCGTTATCATCCTTAATATAAAGATCAGTAGAAATTAGGTCATAAGCAGGTGATAACAATTTTTTAGGGCCAGTCTCATTCTCATAGATTAAGGATATATTCTTCAGGTGGGCATCCACATTTCCGATAATAAAATTAAACAAGGTCAATTCGTATAATCGATACAGATTATCTCCAGGGTAATCTGATTCTTTTTTCAAAATTTTTCCAACCTGTTCTAAACTTCCGTTGTATTTCTTAAAGGAAGCTTTTTCTAAGATTTGGCAAAAGTCTTCTTGATGATATTCCTGATTGAATTCTCCCCTATCAAATCTTCGAGCTATAAATCCTAGCTCTCCATCCTGCGTCTGTATAAGAGCAGACTTTTCTACCTGAATCTTAAAAGACTCTGCCATTTTTAAACAAAGATGCTCGTTTTCAGGTAAGTGAGGAGCAACTCCTTTGGGTTTAAAAATATATCGTCCCCATAGATTAGTGACAGTCATTCTTGCTTGCTTACCATCTTCTTTGATTTCAAGTGATAACTTTTTTTGAACACCGGCCAGTGCTAACTTTTGATTCAATTGATTTTTCGCTAAAGTCTCCAGTATCTCTTGATTCACATCGATAATAGGATGAATTTTTCTTCCAAAAACTTTTAGCATGCACTCTGCATGATAAATATCATCACAGTCCTCATAACAAATGAGACACTTCCCATACTTCTTAGGAACCACTCCTTCATTCGCTAATTGTGAAGTAGCATTTACAAGCTCATTCTTTTTCTCTCAATATGAACCGCTCCAATTGTGTCATTACAAA
>DATGND010000196.1:0-5218 GCA_035306925.1 Bacteriovoracaceae bacterium
TCTCCCGGTCCATTGGAGAGAAGTACTCCCTGTGGAGAGTACTCTTTAATGACTTCAAAAGTGCTATCCCAAGGAAGGATGATGACGTCACATCCTCTATTGAGTAGAGATTTTAAAATATTCTTTTTATGACCAAAATCAATCATCACGATTCGTTTACCTTTACCAGGAAAATGAATTGGACGGTTAACGGAAGTGCGCTCAATCTGGTCTTGAGGCATAGGGCTTTTGAAAATGATTTCAAGATTATGCTCAGGGTAATCAAGAGGAGCAATGATGGCCTTAAGAACTCCTGAACTTCGGATAATTCTTGTGAGTTCTCTAGTATCAATTCCTGATATGCCGGGAATCTTGTGTCTTATTAAATAACTTTCAAGAGTATTCTCACATCGGTAGTTACTTGGCTCCTGGCATATTTCATGAACGATGAGTCCTTTAGCATAAGGAATAAGACTTTCAAAATCGTCCTTACAAATACCGTAGTTCCCAATAAGAGGATAGGTGAGAGTAATAAACTGGTCACAGTAAGAAGGATCACTGAGAATTTCCTGGTAACCAGTCATGGCCGTGTTGAAAACGATTTCGGCTATTTCAAAATTGTTTTTTAACTGATAGCCAAAGGAATCACCAATAAAACGTTTTCCATTCTCAAGAATCAGTTGAAGTTTCATTTATACACCTGCGGCCCATTCTAAAATACTCATTCTGGCATACACTCCATTCTCCATCTGTGCCCAAATGCGGGAATTAGGATGTTCAATGGCCTCATCATCAATTTCCACTCCACGATTAAAAGGACCTGGATGCATGATGATTGTGTGGGATGCTAGTTTAGAAGCTCTCTTGGCCGTCATGCCAAAAGCTTCGCGATAATCAGTTTGATTAAGAAAAATACCCTCATGTCTTTCATGTTGGATTCGTAACATCATAATGGCATCAAGGTGAGGAAGCGTTTTATCAAAGTCTGCGTGTTTAAAATTATTTTTGGGGATCAGGTTTTCAGGTCCCATGAGAACAACTTCAAATCCAAGTTTTTTTGCAGCAACCATCATGGAGCCAGCAACACGTGAATGAAGAATATCTCCACATATTCCTACTCTCAGACCTTTGAGTTCTCCAAATTCTTTTTTAAGTGTTAATAAATCTAAAAGACCTTGGGAAGGATGCTCGAACTTTCCAGCACCAGCATTAATTAAAGGAGTGTTCAGTTTGTGAGCTAACTGTTCAATCAGAGAATCATCACTATGACGAAGAATGATTCCATCTACACCTAAGTTTTCCAAGCACTTCAAAGTATCGTGAACTGTTTCACCTTTTTTGGTGCTGGAACTTTCCGGCCAGAAGTTAACGATATCTCCTCCTAATCTTTTCGCAGCAATTTCAAAAGATGATCGAGTACGAGTCGAAGCTTCAAAAAAAGCATTTGAAAAAATCTTATTCTTTAAAAGGTGATTTATTTTGTCCGGAGAGTTTTTTAAAAGAGAAAACGAATAGGCCCGATCAACGAATTCACCTATTTCAGTAGAAGAGAAATTAGCCAATGCTAAAAAATGCTTGATCATTGTCCTCCAAAAATGAGTTAGGTAAAGAATGAATTTTGAGAATAGAAGAGGTATGAGATAATATGGCGAGAAAAATAAATTTGATGCAGAAAGGCATCACCATGATAAAAACCTCGGGGTTTGTTTATATAAATGTGCGACATCCCTCTGTAGTTTGGCAAGGAGATTTTAGATGAGTAGTGTTTTTAAACTGCACTCAGCTTTTAAGCCGATGGGGGATCAACCTCAGGCCATAGAAACAATTGCCAGTCGTTTCCAAAATAAAGAAAGATTTCAAACACTTCTAGGGGTCACAGGATCAGGGAAAACATTTTCCATGGCCAATATTATCCATAGGCTAGGAAAGAAAACACTTATCCTTGCTCCTAATAAAACTCTGGCAGCACAGTTGTTTGCCGAATTTAAAGAATTCTTTCCCGAAAACGCAGTAGAGTATTTCGTTTCTTATTATGATTACTATCAACCGGAAGCCTATGTTCCTGGCTCTGACACTTATATTGAAAAAGACTCTGCGATTAATGATGAAATTGAAAAGTTGAGACACTCAGCTACTCGTTCACTCATGTCACGGGAAGATGTGATTGTGGTTTCTTCTGTGAGTTGTATTTATGGGATAGGTTCTCCCGAAGAGTATTTTAATCAAAGGGTCATGCTCTTTACTGGAGATCAAATGGAAAGAGATGATCTTCTGAAGCGATTAATTGAAATTCAATATATGAGAAACGATGTTGATTTTCATCGTGGTACTTTCCGAGTGAGAGGAGATGTTGTTGAAGTTTTTCCGGCCTATGAAGAGAGTCAGGTTGTAAGAATTGAGTTCTTTGATGATGTTATCGATACCATTTCAATAGTTGATCCCCTAAGAGGAAGAGTCCTTCATACTGTAAACCGAATCGATATTTATCCTAAGAGCCACTATGTTGTGGGTAAGGATAAAATGAAACTTGCTATTGAAAATATCAAGTTAGAACTTAGAGATCGATTAAATGAATTACGTAATCAAAATAAGCTGGTTGAAGAACAACGTTTAAGCCAGAGAACGCTGCTTGATTTAGAAATGATGGAGGAAATGGGATTTTGTTCAGGAATTGAAAACTATTCAAGACATCTTGCTGGGGGAAGACCTGGAGATCCTCCTTTTACGCTTCTCGATTACTTTAAAAAAGATTTTCTTCTTATCGTGGACGAATCTCACGTGACGATTCCTCAGGTAGGAGGAATGTATAAAGGGGATCGTGCTCGAAAACAAAATCTTGTGGATTATGGATTTCGTTTACCAAGCGCACTTGATAACAGACCTCTTAACTTCAAAGAGTTTGAAACAAAACTTGATCAAGTGTTATTTGTTTCCGCTACTCCTGCTGACTATGAGTTAGAGAAAAGTGGAGGGGAGTACGTAGAGCAAATTATTCGTCCTACTGGACTTCTGGATCCCATCGTTGAATTTCGTGATGCTAAAAATCAGGTTGATGACATGCTGGTAGAAGCCCGTAAAGTCATTGCTAAGGGGCATCGTGTTCTCATCACGACTCTCACCAAGAAACTTGCTGAAGAGTTGACAACCTTTTATCGTGGTGTAGGAATGAGAATACGTTATCTGCATTCAGAGATTGATACGATTGAGCGTATTGAAATCATTCGTGACCTACGCTTAGGCGAGTTTGATATCCTGGTGGGTATTAACTTGCTTCGAGAAGGCTTGGATATCCCGGAGGTAGCCTTAGTAGGTATTCTTGATGCTGATAAAGAAGGCTTTTTACGTTCTACCCGCTCCCTTATCCAGATAATCGGGAGGGCCGCACGTAATGAGGAAGGCCGTGTATTGCTTTATGGTTTTAAGCAAACTCCTTCAATCAAAATAGCGATGGAAACCACTATCGAAAGAAGGAAGAAACAGGACCAGTTTAATCAACTTCATGGGATTGTTCCTGAAACCATTCTGAAAAAGGTTACCGGTGGGGTAATTGAGGTTCTCAGAGGGACCAAGAAAACAGGGGGGAGGAAAAAAGCTCAAAAAGTTGATCAAATGCTTTCTGCTGAGGCAATTGATGATAAGATAAAAGAGTTGAAGTTACAGATGAAAGAAGCTTCTAAGGCCTTGGAGTTTGAAGAAGCGGCTAAACTTCGCGATGAGATCAAAAAACTAACTGAATTAAGGTTTATGCTTTGAGATTATTTTTATTTTCGATATTACTTCTTTCCGCTTTAGGCTGGGGGCAGAACCATAATCCAACTTTTATTATAAAGTTAACTGATTCAGGTTTACGTATAAGTTCTCCAGAAAAAAAGATGAAGATGTTTTCGGTGATAGTTGAAAATAATTCTCTTACTGATCAAGTTGCTAAATTTGTTACCGGTTATCAGAACTTAAAGTTTGTAACGATAGAAGCAGGTAGATCGCAGACTGTAGAAATTGAAAATAAGGGGGGTGCGCCTGTTTTCTTTGTACCAATTAGCCCTTCCTTTCAAGAAGTTGAATTGATATTTGGTAAAAAAACATATGAAGTCCCTCCAAAAAGATAAAATTGCAAAACTCATTCTGGTGATCTCTGATCTGCATTTAGGTGCAGGGAAGATGTATAAAGGGAAGAGAAATCTTCTCGAGGATTTTCATTATGACAATGAACTCATTGAGTTTTTGAATTATTACTCAAGTGGAGAGTATTCAAATACAAAAGTTGAACTTGTTATTAATGGGGATTTCCTCGATTTTCTGGCCGTACCGTATGTTGAGTTTTACGATGATGAGTTCTGGAGTGAGACTGCGGCTTTAGAAAAGCTTCGTATGATTATGAGGGCCCACCAGGGTGTCTTAAAGGCAATGAAAAACTTTCTCAGTTCTCCGGGAAAGACTATTGTTTATATTATTGGAAATCATGATGCCGAGTTTGTTTTTGATTCGTTAAAAGAAGAATTTTGTAATTTCTTCGGTGAATACAAAGATAAAATCACTATTTCAAATGAAATTTCGACTTATATTCCGGCAAAAGGCGTTTGTATCCAGCATGGTCATCAGTATGAACGTGCTCACGAATTCGATGCTAATAACTCGATAGTAGAAACTCTGAGTGGTGAGAAGTACTTCATACCTCCTTGGGGTTCTTATTATGTCACCAATGTTATCAATAAATATAAACAGGAACGAAGTTATATCAATGAAGTGAGGCCGATTAAGCATTTCCTTATTCACGGAATTATCTTCGATACTTTTTTTACTCTTCGTTTCATGCTCTCTAATTTCTATTACTTTGTAATGGTAAGATTCTGGCATTTCTACATGCAGAGAAGATCACTTCGAAAAGTTCTGGATGATATTTGGAGAGAGCTTGAACTCTTTCAGGATTATGAAACTCTTACCAGGCAATTTTTTGAAAAGAATTCAGATGCAAAAGTTCTTATTGTTGGGCATACCCATGCTCCTACTTTAAGGCTTTATAGTGATGGCACCACGTTTATTAACACTGGTACGTGGACTCGTATGATCAATCTCGATCTTGGTCAATGGCATCAAGGCTCAGCTCTTACTTATGCTAAGGTTATTGTGAAGAGTGAAGAGTATGAACTCAGTGATTTTGAAACGGCGGTTGAAGTTGATCTGATGAATTGGATGGGAATTCAAAATCTACCTTATTCAGAATACCATTAATTGGATCTTT
>DATGND010000197.1:0-3269 GCA_035306925.1 Bacteriovoracaceae bacterium
ATTCTCATAACTATCCTTTCAAAGGGTATTTTTCCATGAGCTTTTTCATCTGTGAGACCACTTCCGTAATCCCTACAAAAACAGACTCAGAAATGATCCAATGACCAATATTATATTCTTCAAATAAACCTTGCTCAAGTAAAGGCACTACGGAATCTAGTGTGAGTCCATGGCCTGCATGAAAGCCTCTGCCTGATTTCTTAAAGACATCCCAGGATTTTTTATACATCTGTAGGTGAGTATCAATGCTTCTTTTATGTAAAAAATCGATGGCATACTGTCCGGTATGAATTTCAACTGCGTCACAGTTAACCGTCAGACAAGCTTCCATGACTTCAGGGGTTCCTTCCACAAAAAGAGAAATTCTTGTTTGTGGCAGTCTCGTTTTAAGTTCCTCACAAAATTTTTGAACACGCGCAATCTGCGAAGGACCAACATCTAGTCCTCCTTCCGTGGTGCGCTCTTCTCTTTTTTCTGGAACTAAACATATCCAGTCAGGTTTTTCCTGACAGGCAATCTCCATCATCTCCTGAGTCATTCCCATTTCAAGATTAAGGAGCTTTCCATGCTTTTTACAAATCTCATGAACTGCTGGCAGGTCGTGATCCTGAATGTGCCTGCGATCTTCACGTAAATGTATTGTAATTTGCTCTGCCCCTGCAGAAAGACTTAAATCAGCTGCACGAAATACCTGTGGGTATCCTTCTGTGCGTTGCTGTCGCAACGTTGCTACGTGATCTACATTCACACCTAAACGAGAAAACTTCATAAATTTAACCTAATGCCTTAAATACTACTTCAGAAACATCCTGACAGATTTGATTAACGAGAACTTCATCCTTTCCTTCCACCATCACTCGGGCCAGAGGTTCTGTCCCGGAATAACGAAGAAGAACACGGCCTGAGTCTCCGAGCTTTTCTTCTGCTCCTTTGAGTGCTTTCTGAATGGAATCCACTTCTTCGAAAGGAACTCTACTAGCAACTCGCACATTTTTCATCACCTGAGGATAAAGAGTGATTTCACTCGCGAGAGTACTTAAATCCTTATTGTAAAACTTCATACTCTCAATGAGTTTCAGTGCAGCAAGGATACCATCTCCAGTGGTCGAATATCTTTTAAACACCAGGTGTCCTGAAGGCTCTCCGCCAAAAAGAGATCCACTGTGTTTCATATGCTCAACAATATAGCGGTCACCTACTTGAGTTCGAACAAACTTAATCCCGTGACTTTGAAGATAGGCTTCTACTCCAAAGTTACTCATGACAGTTCCTACCACTTCATTGGCAGCCCCCAGCTCGCCATTGTCTTTTAGAAACTTACCACAGATACCAATTACTTTATCTCCATGGATAATCTCTCCTTGCCCCGAAATGATAGTGAGACGATCACCATCCCCATCTAAGCAAACCCCAAGATCCGCGCGATAAAGCTTTACCGTATCCGCACAGAGTTGTGGGTAAAGAGCTCCGCAATTTTTATTAATATTGGTTCCGTTAGGAGTATTTCCCAGAGTAATAACCTCTGCTCCTAATTCTTCAAACACCTGAGGTGCAAGTTTATAACCCGCTCCGTTAGCTCCATCCACAACGATACGAAGCCCTTCCAGGGAGTACTGATCATTGAAGGCTGCCTTAGTATGAACAATATAGCGGCCAATAACTTCATCAAGACGTTTTGCATTACCTAGCTGGTCACCAAAACGAACTGGAATAAGAGTGGGATCTTCCAGCATTCTTTCTAATTCAAACTCAATATCATCCGGAAGTTTGTGTCCGGTGCGATCAAAAATCTTGATTCCATTATCTTCAAAAGAATTGTGACTGGCCGAAATCATCACCCCCGCATCAGCTCTCATACTTTGAGTAACAAAGGCCACTCCAGGAGTTGGTAAAGGTCCGGTTAAGATGGCCCTTCCTCCCTGAGAACAAACTCCTGCAGAAAAGGCCTGCTCAAGCATATAACAGGAAAGTCGAGTATCTTTACCAATGATGATCAATGGTTTTTTAGAAACATTTCGTTGAAAGTAGCTGGTGACTGCACGGCCTAAGACAAAAGCAACTTCTCCCGTCATGGGATAGGAGTTGGCCCGTCCACGAATCCCGTCAGTTCCAAAAAATTTTCTTCTACTAGACATATATAGCTCTCTTAAAACAGTGATAAATATAGAATCAGTATAACACTTAATCCAAGTTAACAATAATAGAACGTGGAGAAATATCTACTAAATGAACTCCCGGAGGAAGAATGGCCCTGAGGTTAGCTTCAACGCGCCCCTCTGTTTGAGTCGGAATATCCGCCCATACTTGAATGGATGAAGAGATGGCCGCATTTCCTCGCTCGATCATACTCTCTGGAACGAGAAGACGAATGGTCGCTGTGGAAGTATTGGCCTTAGCCTTTTTATTTTGCGTCAGATAACGAATAGGAAGGTCTCGTAAAATGAGATTGGCCTTAGTGGCCTTCAGTTGGTAATTAAGTTTTGGTGGTTGATAGATTTCATAAACTACTCGATCATCCCTTTGAATAAGTTCTACATTCATGGAGTTTCCGCCAATCAGTGTTTCTTTATCAATGGGAGCAGTAGAAATTTCTTTGATATTTTTTACCAGACTTTGTGGCCCCCAAATCTCTATCTCTTTAGGACTCATCTCCGAACGGGAAATGGAAAGCCCTTCAGGAAGATTTCCCACAAAGCGAGGTTTGAGAGGAACGGTTTTTCTAGCTTTTTTCTCAAGTTTTATATTAATTTTTCGTGGCAGAACTCTCTCCACCACCATTCCGAACGGAAGGCTAAGTTGTGTGGGAACAATATCAATCCCAAAACTTTGTTGTTTCTTGGCCCCAGCTTTATTGAGATCAATTAAGAGCTTATCCTCTCTTTCAGAAACGTTGCGAACGAATGCCCGGGGTCCTTCAATCATAAAAACCACTTCCTGAACCGGGGTTTCAGCAAAGACCATATCTGAAGGCAGAATAAATTCAAGCCCAACTGTTTTCTCGAATTTTACTGTCTCAGAGTTTTGAACGTACATCCACAAAAAGAGCGCCGTAAACAACGAGATGAACTTAATAGAATGTTTTCGCATCTTCTTAACTTTCATTCTCATTTAAGTTCTCACCGTCTGTTGCTCTGAAACACCTACACGATCGATTTCCATTAAGAACTTACGAAGATACTTTCTTAAAATCTCTTCCGATTCCATGGGATGGAAAACGCCGTTATAACAAATATTAATTTTTCCTGTTTCCTCAGAAACTGTCACTACTA
>DATGND010000198.1:0-3009 GCA_035306925.1 Bacteriovoracaceae bacterium
AGACCTGTACCAGGAATGAGCTCATAGATGACATTACGAACATGCTGAAGATCTTCATCTTGAAGTTCATATTCTAGCCCACCACATAGGGCCCTCCAATTGAGAGCTGGAAGATTTTTGAGCCAGAGATCGATGTCTTTGAGATGATTATTGTAAGCTTCAATGAAAGATCTCTGAATAACTAAATCTTGGAGAGGGTATCCTGCCAGGAATGATTCAGGAAAAAGGTGAAGTCCTTCCGCTTGGCACAATTGAGCTAAGCTGGTGAAAATTCCTTCGAAGTCTGCAAGAGTATGATGAGTTTGGTGAAGATGGATATTTGTTTTCATTCTTGTGAGGCCATATTGCTTGACACGTTGCTTTAATATTGGGATATCAGTTCACAAATATTATACACAAATCAAGAGACTAATCATGCATAATCGAGAGTTAGGTAAAGTGTTAGTTATTGGTGCTGGTCTAGCAGGATCAGAAGCCAGTATGTTCTTAGCAAGAAATGGTGTTCAGGTTATTCTTGCTGAAGGAAAAACGTTAAAACTCAATCCTGCCCAGAAAGTAAGCACCTTTGCAGAACTAGTTTGCACCAACTCTCTCAAGTCCCTTGATCCTCATTCTGCCCACGGTCTTCTAAAAACTGAAATGGAAAGCCTGGGTTCGTTCATCATTTCCATGGCCAAAAGGTATGCCGTACTTGTAGGAGACGCATTGGCCGTAGATCGGGAAGAGTTTTCTAAGGCCATTACAGAAGAGTTGAAGGCTCAATCTAATATAACTCTTATTCATGAGGATGTGATCAATCCTCTAGAACTCAAGGAACGGGTAGGAGCCGACTATGTGATAGTGGCCACAGGTCCTTTAACGAATAAAGGGCTTGAAGAGTGGATTGCCAAAGAAATTTCAGGAGATGATTTTTACTTCTACGATGCCATCGCTCCAGTCGTTGACGCTGACACTTTAAACTACGATAGGCTTTATTTTAAAGATCGCCATAAAAATATGGAAGAGGGGGGAGATTACCTCAACTCGGCCATGACAAAGGAAGAGTATTACGCCTTCATTGAAGAACTTGTTAAAGCAGATAAAGTTCCTGCTCAAGATTTTGAAGACTGGAAGTTTTTTGAATCCTGTCTTCCTATTGACCTTATGGCAGAACGTGGAAAAGACACTCCTCGTTTTTCTTGCATGAAACCTAAAGGCCTTGAGCCTGATATCAATGGTAAGTGGCCATTTGCAGTGGTTCAACTTCGTAAGGAAAACCTTTTAGGGTCTGCTTATAATCTAGTAGGGTTTCAAACTCGTCTGACTTATAAAGAGCAGGTGCGTGTATTCCGTATGATCCCGGGGCTTGAGAATGCAAGTTTTATTCATTTAGGAAGTTGTCATCGTAACTCTTTCTTGAATGCCCGAAAGCTTTTGAATTGGGATTTAAGTTCTCAAAAATATCCAGAACTTTATTTTGCCGGACAGATTACCGGTGTAGAAGGGTATACTGAGTCTGCTTCAATGGGACTTTATGTAGCCTTCAACCTCCTTCGTCGTCTGAAAAAACAAGAAGCCATCAAGTTTCCGGTCGAAACGGCGATTGGTGCTCTTGTAAATTACATTATGACGGTTGAAAAACCATCTCCTTCCAATATTAACTTCGGACTTCTTCCTTCTCCTGAATTAACTCCAGAGCAAAGAAAAGGGGACCGAAAGAAAGTTAAGAAGCAGTTGGTTGTTCAAAAAGCTAATGAGACGTTTAAAAACTTTTTAAGTGAGCATTTCTAATGCTTGGGATTTTACTTGTCGCTCTGGCCTGTACTCTTTGGTCACTGGATACTTTAGTGAGATATCCCCTTGTAGGTAAGGGGGTTGATCCTATTGTTATTGTCTTTTATGAACATGTTATCCTGAGCTTAATTTTTTTTCTTCCTTATTTCTTCTCTCTTTATCAAAAAATTAAAACTCTAACGACCAAAGATGTTTTTAGCTTCTTTGTCATTGGGGGACTCGGTTCAGCGGTAGCCACCGTTGCCTTTACTCAAGCCTTTATTGATATTAATCCTTCACTGGTTATTCTACTTCAGAAATTTCAACCAGTGGTGGCCATCACATTGGCCTCTATGGTGTTGAAAGAGAAAATCGATAGACGATTTCTTATCTGTGCAGGAATTAGCTTGTCAGGAGCGATTCTGGTCAGCTTTCCTGATTTGTCTGAGTTAAGGAATATGACTCAGCTAGAAGAAAGTTCCGGGAAGGTTCGTGGTTATTTCCTGGTTTTACTCTCTGTCTTATGCTGGGGGAGTGCCACGGTTTTTGGAAAACGTTTAACCTTGGTGGGATACCAAACTCAGGAAATCATGGCCGGCCGTTATTTTCTAGGACTGGTTTTTTTACTGCCTTTTTTAAGTTATAATTCGGAAGCATTTTTACTACCTGAAAGTATTGATTACTTTAAAGTACTCATTATGGTTCTGGTTTCAGGTGCTTTAGGGATGTGGGTTTACTATAAAGGGTTAGTCCGCTTACAAGCTAAAACCACGGCCATTGCAGAAATGTTTTTTCCCTTAGTAGCAATTATTGTGAATTGGATATTTTTAAAACAAGAACTTAATTTGATTCAAATACTCGGAGGTATCCTTCTGGTCATTGGATCATTCACTATACAAATAAAAAAGTATTGATTATGAAAACCGCCATTGCTGTAGATTCCTTACTCTCTAGAGACGAAGCTGTTTTTTTATTAGAATTAGTTCTAAATCTTTTTCCTAATTCTGAGATTTATACCATTGCTCATAAGCGAGGGGGAATTCTTGGACAAATAGAAACTCGTCCAATTGTTTCAAGTTTTCTCACCCATAGAGTTCAAAATTTGGAGGATTTCAAAAAGAATCTTTGGATACTTCCTTCTGCGGTCAAAGCTATTCCTCTTCATAAGTCCATTGAGAAGGTTATTGTTCTTTCTCGTGGCTATATTCATACTTTGAAACTCCCTCCGGAAGTAGAACGTTTCCTTTACTTGATTGA
>DATGND010000199.1:0-4686 GCA_035306925.1 Bacteriovoracaceae bacterium
TAATAAGAACTGTATGATTTTCAGCTTCTGAGAAATGAACTTTTTCTAGTTCGACTTGCTCACCTTTCCACTTAGAAATTAATGTAAAAGGATCGATGATTGAGTAGAACTTACCTTGAATTTTGATAGTTCCAAAGATCCCCACTTCATTATTCACAGGTGGCATCAAATCAGACTGAGTCGTAAGAGCATCGTAAATTTCATCAACAAGAATTCCATAGTTCTTTTCTGCTCTATCAATGACGATGACTTTCATCGGTTGATCTTCCTCTGATGAATATTGACAATCAAAAAGAATATCCATCCCTACCAGAGGAAGAAGCCCTCCTCGATACTCTATGACATCGTAGTTACCGGACTTACTAATTTGAGATCGATTGATTTCCTCAATACGATTAATATAGTTCATGGATATAGCGTAATCATTGGTGCCCACTTTAAAGATCAATAGGCTTTGAATAATCTCGGTGTCATTGGTGATGTTTTCAAAGACCTTTCTTGGCCTGGCACCAATTTTTTTAGCGATTCCCGAGACATCTAAAATAAGAGAGATTCTTCCATCTCCTAAGACTGTGGCCCCTGAATACAATCCGATATTTTTGATAATTTTAGGAACTGGCTTGATAACGATATCAAAGGTTTCTTGTATTTGATCTACCGCCAGAGCAAAGATTGATTCTTCATGAGAAACGATAACCACAGGTTGAATCTCAAGCTCTTTACTTTGAGCAAAAAGGTACTCAGAAAGATAAATAATAGGAATTAAATTTCCACGATAGTTTAGGATCTTCTTCCCTTGAAGAGTTGAAATATCTTCTGATGAACTCTCCACATTTAATAGTTCGAGAAGCCTTCCCTGAGGTATCGAGAAAACTTCATCTTCAACAGCAACCGTTAAGACTGGAATAATGGCAAGAGTAAGTGGAATCTTAATCCTAAATGTGGAACCTTTACCGACTTCAGAAAAAATTTCAATGGAACCATCAATGGCTTCGATATTAGTTTTCACCACATCCATCCCTACCCCTCTACCGGAGATGTCTGTTACAACATCGGCTGTAGAAAAGCCGGCATGAAAAATAAGGTTATAAATATCTCTATCATCTAAACTTGAAACTTCGTTTTCTTTTAAAATATTATTTTGAATGGCCTTATTGATGATTCTTTCTTTATTCAATCCTCTTCCGTCATCAATCACATCAATAATAACTTGCCCACCCTCCTGATAAACACTGACTTTCAGTTGTCCGTTTTCAGCTTTCTGAGCAAGTTTTCTTTCTTCCGGTCTTTCAATTCCATGGTCACAAGCATTTCGCACAATATGGGTCAAGGGATCTTTAATAGCATCGAGAATTGTTCTATCCACTTCTGTTTCAATCCCTTCAAGTTGTAGATTGATCTTTTTCCCCAATAATTTTCCTACATCTCTCACAATTCGATTTAACTTACTTAAGACGACTCCTATGGGTTGCATACGAGTTTTCATCATTTGTTCTTGAATTTCAGAGGTCACTAAATTGAGTTTTTTGGTAATGACTCCCAGTTCATGATGCTGGTTATGATCATAAAACTGGAGAGCTTCATTCCGAACGAGAACCAGCTCACCCATAAGATTAAGCAAGCTATCGAGTAATCCCACATTCACGCGAATGGAAGAATTGTCTGCATTCTTAGAGCTATCTGCTGAAGTGGTTACTGTTGCAGCTCCTGCAGAACTCTCTACAGAATTAAGAGCAGTCACATTAGCTACATTTTTTTGATAGACCTTATTCTCAATGGTCTCTTTAAATTTTTGTGAGATAGGTAGGCACTCTTGAACAGAAGCCCCGACCGAGATGAGTTCTTGAATTTTATCAATTAACTCTAACCCCTTCTGACCGACAACGAACTTCTTTTTTAAATCAAGGTTATTACTCTTTAAGCAATTTGAGATGACTTCAGAAATTATAAAGATACTTTGATTCGATTTTTTTGAAAGCTCAATGAGCTTACTTAATTCATTTTGAACTTTTACCACAGCGTCTCCGTCTTCTAAATGATTGGACCAGTTCTCATACTGATTCACCACTTCGACAAAAACCTCATCAAGAGATGTACTCTCTGGCCGGGGCCTTGATTCCTCTACTGGACCATTTTCCTCCCCTTGGAGAATTTTTTTACAGCGATCCACATCCTGTATGAGCCTTGCTAAAACTTCTTCATCGATCTTTTCTTGCCCTTTATAGCTCGTAAAAGAAGTTTCCATTTCATGAACCAGATCCTTCAAGGAGGTAAAGTTCATCATGGATGCCGTACCCTTCAGGTTATGGAGACTTCTAAAAATCTCGTCATATCTCGGGCCCAGGTCGGCCCCCATTTCCAGCTCCAAGAAGTTTGACTCCATGCATTCAATGAGTTCATTGGCCTCTTGCTTAAACTCTTGTTGTTCCTCTAATGATAAATTCATTAACCCAACCTTAATTATTCCTTAAGAATGATTTCAATCACTTACGTGTCTCTAATCAGCATACGGGAACCCAAAGTGAGGATTTAAGGCGGAAGAAAAGTCCAGTTGGAATAAATTAAGGATAACTATATGAAAGCACATGAGAAGGTGATAAAAATCACCATAAATTATTAAATTTATTAAGGAATTCTAAAAAGAAAGAATAAAGATATCTTATTCACGAGGAAGTTTAAGAGCACAGAGTGCTCTTAAACCGATTTAGAAAATTTAGTAGCGTTCACCACAGTTGGCATTCACGTACTCAACACTTTTAATCTGCTCTTTTCCATTAAAAATCATCTGTACATGAGAAACTCTGCCAGCTGGAACCATCAAACATTGCTCTAAAGCACGAACTGTTCTCTGAAGCTTTAACTCACATCCTGAAAGGCTTGTTTGCTCTATCTGATTTAGAAAACGATAAACCTGGTAACCTGTAAATGATTTTTGAGCATATCCTTCAATGACACACTCTCCAGTTACAGCAAAAGAAAAAGTTGAAGTAAAAGCAAGTAGTAAACCAAGTATAAGTTTCATATTTCCTCTCATTTAAAAATTTTGTTCTTCTTAACACAAAAATAGCCGAGAGTTCTTAAGCGTGAAATAATTTTAGAGAAGAAAGACTTTATTTAGTCTGACTAAGGTTTAAGCTCGATGGGCATGAAGGAACTCCATCTTTTATAAAGCTTAAGTTTGGATTTAGGTGAATCAAGTTAATAATAAGAAGTGAACTAATATGCTTTTGGTACTTCTATGAAACTTTGGACACTACTCTCAGATTTAGGTACGAAGAACGTCTCTTCTTTTGAATCTAAAAGAGTTCGACTTGTAAACCGGCTCTGCTTCATTTTACTAAGCATTTCCTTCTTATTTATTTTCCCTTGGTTCTTTGAGAAAAACTTGTTCATGGTAGCGGGGAACTTTGTTCTGATGGTTTTTTACGGCTTTGCTATCTTCCTTAATGCGAAAGAGCTGCACAGCCTGGCCACAGGAGCCTTTCTTTTCATTACCTCTACTGGCGTTTTTATTATTTCAGGGATGATGGGAGGCTACAGTGCTCTTCACTATACACTGACTTCTTTTTCTGCAATGGCCATTGTCCTTTTTAATAGAACTGAAAAATTTAAAATTGCTTTAGGAATTATCTATCCTCTTATTCTTTTGTTCATTCTTATTATTACTGATTTTAAAATTCTTCCCGACTTCATTCAACAAAGAAATAATTTGTTAATCACATTCGATTACATCGTTAATTTCTGTGTCATTATGACCACTATTCTTTGCTTCTATAGTTTTTATATTCAAGCCGAAGATAAATATCGACTCTTATACGAAGACCATCTCAAAGCACAGGATCAACTCAATAAAGAAAAAGCTAAGGCCATGGTCTCAAGCAAGATGGCCGCATTAGGTGAAATGGCCGGAAGTATTTCTCACGAAATCAACAATCCCCTCTTTGTTATTAAAGCTACCGTCTCAACCTTAATAAAAGAAATATCCCAAAATAAAACGAGTAATGAAGAAATCCTCGATAAATGCCACACGATTGAGAAAACAAGTTCAATCATCAGCGACATTATCAGGTCTCTTAAAACGATTTCTGGATCAAGTGAAACTTGTCCTTTTGAAAGCCACGATATCAAAGTTCTTATCGCTGATACTTTAATTCTTAGTAAACATCGTTTTCATCTTGCAAGTATTCCTCTTAATGTTTTCTATGAAACAGAGAATACCATTATTAAAGTACGCCCCGTGGACCTGGTCCAGGTTTTGGTGAATCTTTTAAATAATGCTTACGATGCTCTTCAAGGAATCAAGGATGCACACGTTAATATAAGAGTAAAAGAAGAAGACTCTTACCTAACTATTAATGTAGAAGACAATGGAATAGGAATACCTGCTGAGATTCAAGATAAAGTTTTCGACACCTTCTATACTAGTAAGACTCCGGACAAAGGAACAGGTCTAGGTCTTTCTCTATCTAAGAAGCTAACAAATAATAACCACGGAGAAATAAGCTTTACTTCTTCTCCTGGAAAAACCGTTTTTGCTCTCAAATTCCCTCAAGAACTGCCCCCTTATATTGGTGTTAAGCCTCTAAGGTAAATCTCATTATAATAGTACTGAAAGATCTCTAAATGATCTTTCAGTCTTTCTATTTTTTTCGTTGTACACCACGTCTTTCTAATCAAACGATTAAT
>DATGND010000200.1:0-6204 GCA_035306925.1 Bacteriovoracaceae bacterium
GCTGAAGACCAACTTCCTCCGGATGTTGAATGTGATTGTCAGGTTTGTTCTCGCTATTCCCGTAGTTATATCAGGCATTTATTTAATGTAGGGGAGTATCTTTCGGGACAATTAATTAGTTATCACAATATCCATTTCTATCTAAAAATGGTAAAAGAGGCACGGGCCGCCATTCTGATTGATAAGTTTGACGAATTTTATCAGAAATTTTATAACAACTACACTTCTAACCGTTGGGAATAAAAAGGAATTATATGTTCGAAATTTTTTCATCCGCTTATGCACAAACTCAAGGGGCTCCTCAGCAGTCACCTTTCGTATCTTTTGTGCCATTCGTACTTATATTTTTAGTGATGTATTTTTTAATGATTCGTCCTCAGAAAAAGAAAATGCAAGAGGAGCAGAATTTTTTAAATAAGCTTTCTCACGGGGATGAGGTTTACACTAAATCAGGGATTCTAGGTAAAATCACTGGAATTGCTGATAAGGTAGTTACTCTCGAGCTAGAAGGCGGAGCTAAATTAAAAATACTTAAGTCTCACATTGGTGGGTCTGCAACTCAGCTTTTGGCTGAAAAGAAGTAAATTATGTTTGGTTTAGGTTTTGGTGAACTTCTCCTTATATTTTTGATTGCCCTTATATTCATTGGGCCAAAAAAACTTCCCGAGCTTGCTAAGGGGTTAGGAGAAGGGTTGAAGGAGTTTCAGAAGGCCACAAAAGGTTTTACTGACTCTATGAATAGCTCTGTGGCAGAGGAGAAAAATGAAAAGCCGAGCATTGAAGCCCCGGCCCAAAATGAGGAAACTCATATCGCTGAAGCTCCAAAAGCTGAAGAAAACTCATCTGCATCTAAGAATTCTTAAGACTATGCGGCTCTTATGAGCCGCATTATTATCATTAAATCTTCGTAATTATTTGCTCATAGCTTTTAAATTTATTAGAATTTTTCTGATTTAATCACTTATTACATTTCTACGACACGGAGAAAACATGGCCAGAGGATGGTGGATTCGTTTTAGTTTGATGTCGGTGTTAGTCCTTGTGGCGGCATTGATGATTACCCCTACGCTTTTTAATTTTGATGAAAAGAGCTCCTTTCCTGTAAAACAAAAGGTGAACCTTGGTCTTGACCTCCAAGGCGGGCTTTACATGGTTCTGGGAATTGACTTCGACAAAGTTTATCGTGATGAACTTTTAGCGCAAACCCGTCGTTCGATTAAGCTTTTAGAAGAAAATGGAATTAAAGCCTCATTGGGAGCTTTAAATGTCAGAGATGCCAGTGATCCAAAGCAGGTGATTGTTCTAGAAAAAGCTACAGACTTAGATAAGGCTAAATCTAAGATCCGCGAGTTTTTTAGTTACCCGCTACGTCTGACTCAGGATAAGGGAAATAATCTTACCTATGGTTTAGGAAGAGAGTATCTACGCGAGATTGAAGATACTGCGGTTTCTAAATCTATTGAGGTTATCCGTAACCGTATTGATGAGTTCGGGGTGACTGAACCAGAAATCGTTTCTCAAGGCCGTGACAGAATTGTGGTGCAACTTCCGGGAGTTAAGGATGTTGAGCGCGCTAAAGAACTCATCGGTAAAACAGCAAAACTTGAATTCAAATTCGTAAATGATTCCATTAATCCTGCTGTTCTTGCACAGTGGATGGATGAAGTAAAAGCTTCTGGAGTTGAATTTGTAAAAGGTGAGAGATTTTCAGACTATGCTAAAAAGGTTAATGAAATTCTTGCTGATAAATTGCCAGAAGGGCATCAGATCGCCTTTGCCAAAGAAGTAAGTAAGCTTTCTAACGACATCACCAACCTTGAACCTTACCTTATTGAGATCGCTGCCGCTTTGACTGGTGATGAGTTACAAGATGCCAGTGTACGTATTGATCCTGAACAAAATCGTCCTTATGTTTCTCTTGATTTCAAAACTAGTGGAGCAAAAATATTTGAGCAAGTAACAGGTGCTAATATTGGAAGAAGACTTGCTATCGTTCTTGACGACAACGTTTACTCTGCTCCAGTTGTGCAATCAAAAATTGCAGGGGGCTCTGCTCAGATTACTTTAGGAACAGGTGATTATAATACAGTGATGACTGAAGCAAGAGACCTTGCTCTGGTATTACGTGCAGGTGCTCTACCGGTTGAACTTGTTTTTGAAGAGCAGCGTATTGTAGGTCCTTCTTTAGGTCAGGATGCTATTGATAAAGCAGAAATTGCTGCAGCCATTGGTTCTGTCCTGGTTTTCATCTTCATGATGGGATACTACAAAATGTCAGGAACGATTGCGTGTATTACCATTGTTATCAACGTGATTTTTCAGTTAGCTATTTTAATCCTTTTAGGAGCAACCCTCTCTCTTCCAGGAATCGCAGGTATCGCTCTAACGGTTGCTATGGCCGTGGATGGAAACATTATTATTTATGAGAGAATCAGAGAGGAACTAAGAGCAGGGGCTTCGCCTTTTGAGTCTATGAAAGCTGGATTTGATAAAGCTTTCTGGGCTATTTTAGATGCCAATATTACAACAGGTCTTGCAGGTCTGTGTCTTCTTAACTTTGGTACAGGTCCAGTTCGTGGATTTGCTGTAACCCTTCTTATCGGTATTGTGACTACTGTTTATACTTCTTACTTTGCTTCAAAAGTAATGTTTGAGTGGTACGTAAAACCTGAAAAGAAAAAATTAAGTATCTAATCTTAAGGATAAAAAATGAGAAACATAGATTTTGTAAAACTATTTAAATATTTTTCAGTTCTCTCGCTCATCCTAGTCGGGGGAACGATTGTATTATTCTTCACAAAAGGACTGAACTACGGAGTCGATTTCCGTGGGGGAGTTGAAATTCAGGTAAAATTTGAAGAGAGTGTTGAAGCTGGTGAACTTAGAGAAAAGTTAAATGATCTTTATCTAAGTCAGTTGCAATCCATTGGTGAAGCCTCTCAGAATGAGTTTCTTCTTAAACTTGAAAGTGATGACATGGACCTTAATGTTCTATCTGCTAAGGTAGAGGAGGTATTAAGCAATCATTACGGTCAAGGAAGATTTGAAATCCTAAAAACCGATATTGTGGGACCAAAGGCTGGTGAGGAACTAAGAACATCCGCTTTTAAGGCCATTGCTTGGGCGATTTTAGCGATTATGATCTATCTGGCCCTTCGCTTCGATTATAAATTCGCTCCTGGAGCTGTTGTTGCTTTAATTCATGACGTTGTCATCATCATTGGAGTTTTCATTTTAACTGAAAAAGAATTCTCTCTTCAAATCGTTGCAGCTCTTCTTGCTATCATTGGTTACTCGGTAAACGATACTGTTGTTATTTATGACCGTGTTCGAGAAGTAGAGAAAGAACATCCTCACTTATCTTCTTTGGAAGTTATTAACCGCTCTATTAATGAAACGATGGCCCGTACAATCAACACCTCTCTTACAACTTTAGCAGTTTCAGTTGTGATGCTAATCTGGGGTGGGTCAGTTATTCATGATTTCTTTTTTGCCATGGCCGTAGGTCTTGTTCTTGGTGTGTACTCCACAATTTTCATCGCTGTTCCAATGACTGTACTTTTTGAAAAAGTTACTAACAAAAAAACAGCATGATCAAAGGCTTCTTTTTCATTTTACTCATAATGGTGTCTTCCTTCTCGATAGCAGAGGGGGAAGACTATCACTATGAAGAAGATGAAATCCAAAATGTTATTCAAGAAAATGAATATCAAACAAATGACTTAGCATCAGAGTTAAAAGAAATTGGTTATAATAAACTAGGTCTGGATGCTCTAAAAGACCCTCGAGTCAAAGATCTTATTGCGAAGCAGTTTGATGATTCGAATATTTCTTTGATGTCTTTGGAAAATAAAAGAAAGATTTTTAACGATCAATTTAAGAATTCTACTTTAAAAGAGGTTCTGGATAATTTTCCTAAAGTAAAAGACATTGTCATTGATGTAATCACTGACAAGAATTCCATCATAGGTCTTATCTCCATTGTGCAAAAGCACGAGAGAATCTATGTTATTTATATTCTTGTCAGTGCATTAATTATCAATCTTATCTTAAAAAAGATCTTTGCCAGCTCTTCAAATTTTCTTCTTCGTTTTTTTCAGAGACTTCTTGTTAATGCCTTCACTTTCTTACTTGTACTAACGACTCTTTTCTTTCTTTATAAAAAAGAGTTATCTCCGATCGTCAAAATTGTAGCCTCTCATTTCAAATCATGAGTAAGAACTGACTTCGCTACTTTCTGAAAAAATCACATCAAGAGTAATAGGGCAGTTAAGGAGCATCGAAATAGGGCATTCTTCTTTTGCTCTTTCTGCAATTTCTCTGATACGATTTTGATCTTGGCGAGAAGCGATTGTGGCCGTTAAATGAGATCCTTTTACCTTCAGTTCCTGGGCTTCAATTTTACAGACCACTTCAATGTGATCAACATCAATATTTTCTTTTTCAAGAGAAAATCTGAGGGCCATCGCATAACAGGCAGCGTGGGCCGAAGAAATAAGTTCTTCAGGGTTGGTTGTAGGAGCATCTCCAATTCTTCCCTTGTAGGTGTAATCAAGTTGATAGGCTCCACGACCCGAATGAATATAACCTGTTCCTTCTTTGAAACTACCTTCCCAATTAACTTTTGAGTGTACAATCATAAACTCCTCCTTATTGTCTTTTAAGATCATTGGGTAAGGAGGAGCTTTTGGAAATGCTAGATGAATCTTAAGTAAATAAAGCTAATAAACTGTTCTCTTTCATTGGTGTTATAGATATTCGTTGTAGCATCCCCAGAAAACAAGTTTTCTGGGGATAATCGTTTTGGTGCGATCAATGAAAGGGAGCAGTTAGTAAAGCTAACGACTACTGCTTAGGAATACAGCCGATCCTTCTGTCGTGAGGAGGATACTGAGTGACGGCTCCATTTTCGTTACTCACTTCATTACTGATACTGTCTTGATTAAGTTCGTTAGTTCCACGGACTCTATAAATTTTTTGGTTATTGCTTTGAATATAAGGGGCTTCCTTATTCAGAGGATAGTAAAAGTATACTGCTACATTTGAAACATTTTCATCAGTAGGCGCTTTTAGTGTTCCATCAATATCTCTATAGAACCACACCTGTTTAAGGTCTGTTTCACGAATTAAGATGTAATCATCAGGAGCTCTACTTTGAGTGCCATCTCCATTGTTAATAGGGCCGCCTGTTTTCACTCCGATATAAAGACCTTCTGTATCAACGTGGATGACATCTCCTAATGCTTTAAAGAGAGGATTATTCAATCTATAGTGATTATCGGTCAGGCAGTAAGAACGATAAGTACTCTGATCAATCCAAGGTGCCATATAGTAACCGAGATTGGTTACTGCAGAAGTGTTTCCAGCCTCATCATTGAGTTCGGGAGATCCTGTCCAAGGGAAAGGATTGAAAAATTTTGTTCCTGCAGGAATTGATCCTCCGTAATGAATAACTTTCTGACGAATCATATCGTTGACATCGGCTATACCATTACCGTCATTATCATAGAAACGTGGATCAGTGTTATCCCACAGAGTGAAGACTCCTGGAGTTTGCTCAAAGCGAGGATATAGTTCATTATCTGTTTCCCCATAAAGAGGATTAAAGATATCGTGACAAATAAGGTTTCTCGCTCCTGCTGAAACAGGGGTAGGAGGAGTTCGCGGTTGGAAGTAAAAATGCATTCTAAAGGCATTTTCGTAGTAAATTTCATCACTATTTTCTCGAGTAGAATATTCTCTAATGAGACAGGCATACTGAGTAATGGGATTCAGGGACAATGGTCCCAAAATAGGCGATTGAATATCTTCAGAGAATTTTACAATCTGTACTGAGTTTGACTGGGCTCCCGAGGATTGTTCAACCAGGGAAAGGACATAAGTTTTATTATCGCTCAAAAATCCACTGACGTTGGCCGTGACGGAGTTTGAGCGAGGAGCGATAGAGGTATCAAGGTCAATGATATTTCCATCACTATCCTTGGCCCGAATCACACATTTAGGATTCTCTTCGTCTGTTTCAAGAGAGACGGTACACCAACCATGGACAGAACCAAATCCGCCAAGTTGAACTTTAGTACCTATAGTAAAATTGGCAAAGAGAATCTCGGCATCGTCAGTGTTCTTCCCATTACAAAAACTAGCGCAGTTTCCATAGCTGACAGGTTTTCCATTTTTACAGATACAGAAATCATCTTTCCATCT
>DATGND010000201.1:0-4572 GCA_035306925.1 Bacteriovoracaceae bacterium
TGTGTTATTCTACATCATTTAGATATTTGTTCTGACATACTCAGAAGGTCTTCAATTATTTAGCTTTGCAAAACATTCCAGGAAGTGGGTGATCGGAAAAATGCATTCGGCCCTGATTGTCTTTACATTCGAAGATAGTACTTTTTGTTCCAGGATGAGAGTCTTCTTTGGGACTATGGATAATAGTGTTCATCCCACAGACGCCATTGTATTGAGGTCTGCTCGAGTGGGCCTTGTAGGTCGTTTTGGGAAGTGACTTGCCTGGAGAAGTTATACTATTCAGGTAAAGTCCAGATGTATTGATGATACTCTCATTGATTTTAGTAGAACTAACCCAGCCGTCATCATGCATATCTTGCCAGCTTTTACCGTAAGAGTTCTGGATTTTATACTGGACTTGACACCCTCTGGATGAACAAACGTTTCTCATACCTGTAATGACTGTAGAATGATAGTAGCATTGTCCATTTGCATCTTTAGCTGCACAAAATGACACTTCAACGGGATTGGAAGAATCAAGATTTGCTTTTACAAAATTAAGGATACCTTGATTACTTTTCTTCTCTCTATAGGTCGGATAGGTGTGAACTTGATAGGCAGGAAAACTGACAGAAGGAGCAGTACAACCTTTCTTGTACAGAACTTCTGAACGCAGTTGTCCTACACTTAGATTTTTGGCCTTTAAAAGAGTTTGGTACAAATCATCAACTGTACCAAAGTTTTGTTTATTTAAATCTTGAGCATAGCAGAGAATGTCATCATGGCCTGCTCCTTGTTCAATGGCCGCATGAATTTGATGAAAGAAATCATCGTAGTGAGGTTCATAGCCTAGTTTTTTCCAATTATCTAAATGAGTGCAACTCTCGTTAACTAGCTTTCTCTGAGTGGAAAAACGAGTAAGAACTGTTATGGGATCTCCTCCAATGCGTATTTCATTTTCCGCCATTGTTTTAAAATGCTTACTCATATCTACTGCGGAGGCCCGATTAGATGAATAGCAGGACTGAGGATTTGCTTCTTTAGAGCACTTATGATGCTCTAAAAGAAGTAAGCTAGAGAAAGCATAACAGATACCAATACTACCTTGATCTCGAATAGGTGGAGTGTTTTTAAGTTCTAGAAAAGTGTCATCACAAACTACTGATTCCCCTGAGCTTTTAATCTCATAGGGATAATAGGCCCAAGAGGATGTTGTTATGAGAAAGAGAAGGAGCCATCTCATTTATGGCCCTTTTGATTTTTACGATAAAGATCCCAACTTAAAATATAGGAGCCATCACTGAAGAGACAGGCACTATCTTGATCCAAGTTAGGATAGGAAAGTATTTGATCTGTTCCACCAACGTGAAGACAAAACTCACTGGCAGGATTTCCTCTCTTCCACTGAAAATCTTTAACCTTTTCAGAATAATCTTTTAGAGCAAGACATTCTTTTTTGCAGGAAGAGGAAACTCTCATCTCTTTAACTTCAATGAAGGAAAAAACCTTGCCCTCCTGATTTTTAAGCTCAAGGGCATGACCAGATAATGAAAATAAGAGCATCAATAGAAATGACATAAAATGTTATCGGAGAAAATTGGGCCGATATTAAATAAATTTCCTGCCGTCTTAGGGAAATTAGGCTATAGTGATGTAAAACAATCGCTTAAGAACTAGGACTAAAGTATGAAAAAAGAATTTGAAATCACTCAAGAGATGATTAAAAGCAATATTCATAATTTAAAAAAACTTATTCAAAGCAAGGGGTTAGATGGAATTTATATCTCCAGTTTTGACCAGTTTTTAAATGAGTATGTGCCTCTTGCGGACAACCATCGCTATTATTTAACCGGATTTACCGGTTCTATGGCCGAAGTTCTTATTCCTGTTAATGGGAAAGTGAGGCTCTATGTAGATGGTCGTTACCACGAACAAGCTGACCTGGAAGTGGATCATGAAGAAGTTGAAGTTGTAAAAGTTGGTGGAAATATTTCAACCACTGCTTCGCTTGCTGCCGATGTAAAAAAAATAGGCATTAAAAACTTAGGATATGAAGCAGATAGAACAGCATTAGGTTTTTTAAAACAATTATCAGAAGCAGCTCAAGAGACTGTTCCTCTAGCTCCTAATGAGTTGTCAAAGATCATCGATTTTGCTTCTCTACCGGAACTTAAGGAAGTGCAATTGGTTCCAAGAGAGTGGAGAGGAAGGGATACTTTAGAGAAAACGGCCCAAATCTTTTCTTCAGCAAAAGAAGGTATGTTTTTAACTGCCTTGGATTCTATTGCGTGGATTACAAACTGCCGTGGATACCATCTTCCATTTCTTTCAAGCTTTTATGCTAAGGCCCTTCTCACAAAAGAGAAGGTTTATATTTTTGTCACTCCTAATACTCCTGTTTCAGAGAAAGCAAAAAAAGAAATTGGACTGGAGTGGATTTACATTAACTATGAAGATCTGGGAGCAGAGCTTGATAGATTACAAAACACTCTTCACTTAGAAAAAGTAAAGTTTGATCCTGGTATGCTTAACTCTCAGGATTACTCTGTTCTACTTAATGTTTTTGGAACAGAAAGACTGCAGGAGTATCCAGGTGGTATCTATGAGTATCAATGTATTAAAGAGCCTGTAGAACTGGCTCAGATTGAAGAGTCTTTTAAAAGAGCAGATAAAGCAATCTTCAATACTATGAAGTGGGTGAAAACTTCTATCAAAGAAGGAAAGACCATTACTGAACTTGATCTCTATAATCAGACCTCTGTATTTTATAAAGAACAGGGGGCAAAGGATCAGAGCTTTAATACGATTGCAGCTGTTGGACCGAATGCTTCTATTATGCACTATGGAAGTTCAACGGATAAAATTGTTATCAAAGCAGAAGATATGATCCTTCTGGATTCTGGTGGTTATTTTGATGGGGGATGGGCCACTGATACCACGAGAACCTTTTTAGGTTGTACTGATGCCAGTAAGGCCCATCCTAAAATGGTTGAGATGTACACTCTCACTCTAAAAGGTTTTCTTGCTTGTATCGGAGCAGTTTTCCCTGAAGGAACCAAGGGAATGGTACTTGATGGACTCGCAAGAAATGCCATGAGAAAGCGTGGATACGACTTTGGCCACGGAACAGGACATGGGGTGGGAATTCATGTGCATGAGCCAGGAGCAAGAATTTCATCAATCTCCCAAGTGCCAATGAAAGAAGGACAGGTTTGTTCTATTGAGCCAGGTATTTATATTCCAGGCTTTGGTGGAGTAAGACTTGAAAACGTCGTTGCTGTTGAAAAGCATCCAGAGTTTAAAGGAATGCTTCACTTCAGAAGCCTTGTTTATATCGGTTTTGATCCAGCACTCATTGATATGAAACTTCTTAACGAAGAGGAAAGAGCACAGTTAGATGAATATGAAGCAGAATGCTTAAAGCGTGGCACTTCTCTTCGTGCGCTTAAATAAGCGTAGACACTCACTCATCAAAATTAATAAAAGCATAACTCCGACCGTTGTAAAAAACGGCGGAGTTTTTGTTTCATCAATCGTTCCTAATAAACCACAAGCGTCCATCTTAACAGGATAAAGATAGCTCACACCATCAATGTCATCCTGGCCAAGCTTTTCTCGATATTCAATTGTGCTGTAATACATTAAGGCAGCATTATCTTTACTATGACCTAGCCCAATGGCATGACCAATTTCGTGAGCAATTACTGAAATTTGTTCATTACGGGAAAGCTGATGAAAAGGAGAGCCGTTATTAATAAGAATCACTGCGCCTAAGATTGAATTACTGGAGAAGTGATTGGGAACGGTAACGGCCAGGATGCTGTTTGATTCAGAAAAGTTTTTGTTCTCATCATTACAAGCGATGACGATATCTTTAACAGGAGGAATGGTTTTACCTTGAGCAATACATTCTTTGTCCGTTGGAGGGCAAAGGAACCCATCATTGATATTTTGAATAGCTTGAGTGAACCCTGCTTTTTTAAGTCTTAAAGCTGAAGTAGAAACTCTATTCCAAAAATCCCTTGTGGCCGGACCGATGAGCTCTTCCAAGTACTCAGGAGAAAGACCTGTGCAAACAGTATTTCCAGCAACTCTCACTTTAACATCATTGCTTTTAAAAGCTGCACCAAAGTTATTATTCAGAGTGAAAGAGAAGGCAGATATCGGAGCAATAAAGAGTGTAAAAAATAAAATCTTTTTCATCATAAATCCCAGTAACGTGTTAGGAAAAGTGAATAAGAAATTTGGCGACTTTCTTCTTTAAAAATTTGATAAGTATAAGTTTGAAGTCTAAAGGACCATTTGTTGTAGAGAAACTCTAGACCGAGATCAAAAGTATTATTGATGCTGGAATGGTTTTCATCAGGGTAGTAAAATTCGGAGGTATCTGTTCCATTATCCAGAGTGGTTTTTCCACCTCTACCGTGCTGGTTAAGGATGGCAAAGCTTGTTCCGGCCCTTAGCCAGAGCCAATCCGTAAGGGTATAGGCCAAGTCAGCACGAAAGAAAAAAATGTTTTTTATAATCCTTGAATCTTCATTAAATTCAGGAAGAACCCAGCTGAATTCAGGGAGGAGCTTCCAGTTATCAGAT
>DATGND010000202.1:0-6809 GCA_035306925.1 Bacteriovoracaceae bacterium
TTCCGTGTATTCATGACTGGTTCATACAAACCACCTAGAGAGTTTAACTGGGGTGTAGGTGTAATCCTTCTTGTTTTAACTATGCTTCTTTCGTTCACAGGATATCTACTTCCATGGGATCAGCTTGCAATTTGGGCGATCGCGGTAGGATCTAACATGGCGAAAGCAACTCCATTCCTTGGTCAAGGTGGTCCTGGTGCTGCTCTTGCTAAGATTGGTGACTTTGTTCTTGTATCAGATAAAAACGACGTGCGTTTCCAGCTTCTTGGTGGACGATTTGTAGGTGAGGCTGCTCTGCTTCGTTTCTACATTCTTCACTGCGTGTTCATTCCTTTAGTGGTGTCTGTTTTAATTGCAGTTCACTTCTGGCGTGTACGTAAAGATGGCGGAATCTCAGCTCCACTATAGGAATGAAAGGAAAGCATTAATATGATTAAGGAAGCGATTAACTATTTATCAGATCCCCTCTATTCATTTACGGGATTTATCTTTCTTTTCTGGCTTGCCATGAAGAGAATTGATATTGTTGGTACTAAAAAGTTCGGTTGGGGACTTCTGATCTTCACTCTGATTATTTTCGGGTGGATGTTAACAGACTCAGTTTTCTTCACCGTTATTTCAACTCCAGATAACATTCCTATTATTATCCTTAACGGTTTAGTAGGTTGGTCTGCATGGTATTCACTTTATCGTGGACACCAAAACGATCTTCGTATCGCAGCTGGAGAAACACCTATTGAAGGTACTCCAGAAAACCGTGAAAAAGTTTGGGCTTGGCCTAACCTTGTTTATACAGAATTACTATGTGGTATCGGTGCAACGATCTTCTTAATTGTGTGGGCGATTTTCTTTAAAGCTCCCCTAGAAGAGCCTGCTAACCCAACTTGGGCACCAAACCCTGCTAAAGCTCCTTGGTACTTCCTTGGTCTTCAGGAAATGCTTGTTTACTTTGACCCTTGGATGGCCGGTGTGGTTCTTCCTGGTCTTATCGTAGTAGGTCTTATTGCTATTCCATTCCTTGACGTTAACCCGAAAGGAAATGGTTACTACACTTTCAAAGAACGTAAGTTTGCTATTAGTTCATTCCTTTTTGGATGGTTAGTTCTTTGGATTTTCCTTATTCAAATCGGTACGTTCCTACGTGGTCCGAACTGGACATTCTATGGTCCGTTTGAATACTGGGATGCTCACAAAGTAGTAGCCGAAAACAACATCAACCTTTCCGAAATTATTTGGATCAAGATGTTGAACATGGGTCTTCCTAAGAATATTTTCGTGAGAGAAATCTTCGGTATCATCGTAACTTTCTTCTACATGATCGGTATTATTCCTCTCATTACAAAGAAATGGGGACACAAATACTTGTCACGCATGGGTTCAATTCGTTATTACATTCTAGTGATTCTTATCCTAGGGATGATGAGTTTACCTATTAAGATGTACCTTCGTTGGTTCTTTAACCTGAAGTACATCATCGCGATGCCAGAATTTGAGTTAAACCTTTAATAGTTTTTGGATAAAGGCAGTTGTAAATGAAACGTGAACCTGGAATGGCATATGACACCAAAGTTCTTAATAAGATCTTTGCTGTTGTGTCAGTATGTTTTCTCTTAGTTGTTATCTGGATGGTGCTGGATGATTTCATCCGTCCATGGAAGGTAGTTCAAATTAAGGCTCTTGATATCGAAAGACAAAAGCTTGAAGAGAAAATTAAAGAAGTTGAAGGTGAGATTGATACTGAACAGTTAGAAGCAATTAAAGCTCAAATTGCTGAAGCTGAGGAAGAAGTTGCGTCTCATCAAAGTGAAATTGATAAAATCAACGAAGAGATCGCTGAAGTTCAAAGAAAGATCTACGTTCAAAACATGTATAATGGTGTGAACGGATCTCAAGCAGCAGCTTATCAGTTCCAATATGAGCATGCTCTAATGGAAAATAAACCTGAGAAGGCTAAAAAGCTTAAAGTTACTTTCGATGATTATAAGAAAAAAGAAATTGAAGGTAAGGACAAGCTAAAAGGACTTCAAGCTGAAGAGGCAGCTCTTAATGATAAAATTAGAGTGCTTACTGCTTCCAAAGCCGAGGCGGATAGACAGTTAAGAAGCCTTTTTGCTGATCGTGATCTTCTTTTAGGTGCATATAAACTTACAGAAAAGAACCCGATCTGGGCCCTAAGAAATGCACCGTTTATTAACTATCTTGATCCTACAATTAAAATTCACCAGCACGTTATTACTAATGTGACTGATGATAAGTACTTCCAACAAACTCCAAGGATTGATCGTTGTACTACCTGTCACGTATTTATTGATAAGCCAGGTTACGAAGATCAGGAAAACCCTTATAAAACTCACCCAAAAGTAGATACACTTGCTGTTGGTGCTGACTCTGCTCACCCTGTGAAAGAGTTTGGATGTACTTCGTGTCACGGTGGTATGGGGGAGCGTGTAAACGATTTCAATGCTCCTGCTCACACTCCGCAAAACGCAGAACAAGCTAAACTTTGGGAAGAAAAATATGGATGGCATGAGCCTCACCGTATTCCTTCTCCTATGGTTCCAGTTCAATATACTGAAGGACAATGTATTAAGTGTCATAAGGAAGAAGAAAGACTTCCTATGGCCGAGAAGCTTAATGAAGGTCGTCAGCTTATTGAAGATTACGGATGTTATGCCTGTCACAAAATCGAAGGTTGGGAACACCTCGGTAAGCCAGGTCCAGCACTTACTAAAGTAACTTCTAAAGTTAACTCTCTTGAGTGGATTAAAAACTGGATTTGGAACCCACATGCATTCAACCCGAAATCAAGAATGCCTCACTTCTTCGAGCAACATAACAACAACGATGAAGTGACTAAAGCTAAGAACATGACCGAAGTGAATGCAATGGCTGAATACATTGCAAGAACTTCCAAGTCGTATAAGCCAATTCAAAAATATGTTGGTGGTAATGCTGAAAATGGTAAGCGTTTAATTGAGACAATTGGATGTATCGGATGTCACCAAGTTGATGGTGTTGATGAGAAATTCCAAAAAATTAATGAGAGATCAGGTCCAAACCTTGTTCACCTTGGAACAAAAGTTAACCCTGATTGGTTAGTGTCTTGGTTGAAGAGACCGGATCATTATGACCCAACAACGATCATGCCTTCTTTCCGTCTAACAGACAAAGAAGCTAATGATATTGCTGCTTTCCTATTAGCATCGAAGAATGAGGAGTTCGGAGAACTTACATTCCCGGCACTGAACAAAGAAATTCGTGATGAGATTCTTGTTCACGACTACTTCTCTGCTTTCGAAACTGTTGCTGCTGCTAAAGGCAAGCTAGAGAAAATGACTGATGATGAGAGAACTCTTGAACTTGGTCGTCGTTCGATCAATAAGTATGGATGTTACTCATGTCACCATATCCCAGGATTTGAGGGAGAACTTCCTCCAATTGGTCCTGAGTTAACAAAAGAAGGTTCTAAGCCTGTTGAGCAGTTTGGTTTTGGTCAGCAAAAGCAAGTTCCTCATACTCGCCACGACTGGATTACTCAGCACCTAAAAACTCCACGTATTTGGGATGTTGGTGTACCTAAAGTGTTTAAGGATCTAAACCGCATGCCTAACTTCTATCTTAGTGATGAAGAAGTTGAGAAAATGGTGCTTGTGATTCTTGGACTTGTAGACAGTAAGATTCCTCTTGCTGGTCAGAAGCGTCTTGATGCTAATGAAAAAATGTATCAAGAGGGAATGAAAGTTGCTAACAAGTTTAACTGTTACGGATGTCACAAGATTGATGGAATCGGTGGATCTCTTTCTGAAGCTTATGAAGATAACAGAGAGATGGGGCCTCCGTTCCTGGTTGATCAAGGTCACCGTGTAAAAACAGAATGGTTCTATGACTTTTTAAAGAACGTTCATCCGATCCGCCCGATTGTTGAAGTGAGAATGCCTACATTCAACTTCACAAACGAAGAACTTAACAAACTTGTTATGGGCTTCCAGGCAGGTAGCGGACAAGTAACTTTTGAAGAAATTGTTACAAAAGTAGAGTGGGAACCAGGCGAGAAAGAAGCTGCTAAACAGATTTGGGAAGAGCTAGCTTGTACTTCTTGTCACGCTCTAGGATTTACTAAGGATGAGCCGCTTGCTCCAGATCTTCGCTATGCTAAAGGTCGTCTAAGAGCGAGCTGGATTGAGTCTTGGATTACGAATCCTCAGAAGTATCTCCCTTACACTACAATGCCAGCTTTCTGGGATGATGGTGAAGGCGGACTTTTCCCTGCGGTTGATGGAGTTCTGGATAACGATCCGAAACGTCAAATCCGCGCAATGAGAAAACTCATTGAAGATTTTGGAATGACTACACAACCAAGGCCATTTCCAACAAATAACTAATCAATAACATAAGGCCCCGATTTCGGGGCCTTTGTTTTTGTAATGTATGGTAGAATAATCCCAAGCTTTGACCTTTAAGCTTCTTCAGGATGCCATGAAAAATAAAACCGCTTATTTTATTAGAAAAAATGAAAGTTTTGAGCTTAGAGAGGAGGAGCTGGGAAGCCTTCCGTCTCCTTATCATGTGCTCGTAAAGAATAAATGGGTGGGCATCTGCGGTTCTGACATCAACGCTTTGGAAATTGATTTCCTGGATGAAATTGTTCTGGGTCATGAGTGGGTAGGAGAGATCATTGAGGTCGGTAGTCAGGTAGAAGGTTTTTCAGTTGGTGATTACGTTACCTCTGGAAATAAAATTCAATGTGGTTATTGCTTACCTTGTCGGGAAGATAAGGGTGAATGTGAGAATCTCATGTGGCTTACGGCCAATCATGGAATGTTCAAAGAATATGCTTATCTTCCTTTTGGCCCATTAATCAAGTTACCTGGAGTTGGGACACAGTCCACCACTCTTTTTGAAATCCTCGCAGTGGCAGAAAATGTCTGGCTAAAAGAAAGTGAGAGTTTTAAGAGATGTTCTGGAAGTATCTTAATTATGGGTGCAGGTCTACTTGGGCTGTCTGTGGCCTTAGTTTTAAAACGTGAAAATATTGATTTCGAAATGATTGAAATGATTCCTTCACGCATTCAGCGGGCCCATAAGTTAGGGCTTAATTGCAGACATTTAGCAGAAGCCTTGATGGATCCTAAGTCACGTGATGCTTATCAATGTATAGTGGATGCAACAGGTGATCACTTAGGAAGTGCAGGCGGGTGGAAAAATATTGAACACTTTGGTTCTCCGAGTTTTTTGGCCATCATTCTGGCAAAATATATTCACGAAATTCCCTTTAAATCTTTTCGTTTCTTTTCTAAACAAGCAAATCTTCGTTGGATTCAAGGGTGTACCAATGACTCACTCATAGTGGCCATTGATTCGTGGAAGGAGAGTATAGAGGAGTTAGGAAAAGTTCTTATCACTCATTCTTATACTCTGGATGAGATTGAAGAAGCTTTTAATACGGCTAAAGATAGAAAGGTTTCGGGTAGAGTTATTGTTAAGGTTTAAATTACTCGTAAGCAACCTGCAGACGATTGCAATTTTTGCAGGGGGATTCCAGATGTCTTAATCCCTTCCTTAGATTTTGTCGAAAGGTTTTAAACTTCTCATTCTCCCAAATCTCTTTAAGACTTTTCTTTTCAATATTCCCCATAATATTTTCCTCATGAAAGTCTTCAAAGCAGGGTAGAACATTTCCAAGAACAGTAACTACCAATAAGAACTCAGGAATCAGACAAGGAGTCAGGGGTAAAACACCATCAGGTCCTGCTTGGACCACCCCTCCTCTATTGGTGAGTTTAAGATCCTTATAGCTTTGAAAAATAACCACGGATTTTTCTTCATCAGAAAGTTGTTCATAGGTTTTATCAAAGACGTAGTGATCAATACCTTCGTGTTTCGTCACGATGAAACGAGAAACTCCATCGTTTAAAATTTGTTTAAAGCGCTTAAGAGTGAGAAGTGTTCCATTGGTATATAAATCGATGCGATTATTTGGCAAATATTTGCGAGTTGTTTGGACAAACCAATTAAAGTTTTTAGCAAGCATAGGCTCATTATAGAACTCATAAGAGATGCTTCCTTGGTAATGATTGGCAGCAAGTTCTTGCATGATTTTTTCAAAAAGCTCCGGACGCATTTCTCCCTGCTCTTTGCGAGATGCCACAGAATTAGGGCAATAGCTGCAAGCTCTGTTGCAATGGTGATTAATTTCAATCTCCACCATTTTTAATTCAGGATTAAACATATGGGCCTTTTGTCTATAAATTTCATGTTATTAGAAAAGAGCGAACCGAGCAAAGCTTTAAATCTAAGGGCTTTACCTTTAGATGACCTTTATCAGACTAATATCGTATATTTAATTGGTTAGGTTATCTTTTTGCTCAAAACCATTTCTAAGTTATTATAGTAGAGATTATTTATAATAGTTAACACAGCCAATGGGGAGCGCATGAAACGTTTAATCTTTTTTATGGTTTTGGTTACGGCCTGTAATTCTGAGAACAAACCAGCATCTTCACAGTTAATGAGTGCTAATGAGAAATTTCATCTTCTACAAAAAGCAGCGACTGTTGATTTGACGGCCAATGCTGGTAGTGAACTTACCAAAGAAAGATTAGTTGAGCTGTGTTATGCGGATGATATCCAATTTGAGCGGGCAGAAGATATTTATAAAAAGCTTCAGCAGAATTGGAATTCTCAATCTATTGATAAGATAGTTGCTCTTGTAGGAAAGGATTTCGAAGGTAGTTCTTTCTCTCGACAAAATGTAAGTATGTCTCAGGATGTGGGGCAGGGGATAACTCTGCAAACATTAAAGAGTGACA
>DATGND010000203.1:0-13218 GCA_035306925.1 Bacteriovoracaceae bacterium
CAGATAGTTGCTGCCATAAGCTCCCCCGTTATAAGCATTAGACCACTAAATTTTGATTCAGCAATTTGCTGAACTTAATTGTCAAAATTCCCCATAACATGAGTGATAAAGATGAATTCTTAAAGAGTTATCCATGGCACCCTGATTGCTTTTGTTTTTGAGCTTTATGAGGAGACTTTATGCCCTACATGATCTTTGCTATGTTCACCTTCCTGTTAAGTACCAAGAGCGCTATGAGTCAGCACCATTTGGCATATGTATCACCAAATTCCACAGTCCTCCATCACAGTAAAAAAACGATTCAACTTAAAACTCAGAATAACACCCAGATCACTCTCTATCTTGACACGAAGGGAGAACTGGAGGCAGCAGAAGGTGTCAATCTCAACCGCGGAGATATTTTTTATCCGGGACAAGGAATTCTTTCCCTCTCAGATATTGAAAAAAGAATGAAGTCTCTTGGAGAGAAAACTTATGGCCGTTGGATGTTCACCAAATATCAGGAATACGGATGGGTCTATAAATTAAATGTTGCGGTAAAAGGTGAGCCCATCTTCCATATGGTCAATGCTTACTCAGGACAACTCATCGGCAGTATGAGTAAATTTGCTCCTTTGCAAGTTGAAGGACAAATTGCCAAAGATTAAAAAAGAAAAGCTCCATTTCTGGAGCTCTCAGGAATTAATATTTTTGAAAGTAATTAGGAGGATATTTTCCAGCGGTATCATCATACCCTCTTAACTTTACACCTTCTTCCGTGTACTGAATGATGCGAGTTTTTCTATACTCAAAACTTTTAATCGGTAGATTAGAATGGACTTCCACAAAGTTTAACTTCTTCCCATCAAAGTAAAACTCCGAAATATTATCCATTGAGTGACTTAAAGTATTATAGCTTTTTACGGTATAAGGATTCTCATTGAAGAATGTGCGTTGCTGAATCGTTTTATTATACTTTGCAATGATCGCTTCTCTGGTAACACTTGAGTTCGCATTCACTCTTGTAGGGATATTATAATACTGCACATCGATAACTTCTTTCTGACCATCAAGATCCCAATCAACAATATCTTCGCCATTGAGAACTATGACTTTAATTTTTTTAGCAGCAGCTTTTAAATTTCCTGGCATCAAAGTTCTGAATTCCATCACATCACTGGCATCCATTCGATGACAACCGTGAGAAACATAGCCTCTTCTCAAAAACCAGATATCCAGGTCGGCATAGTTAGAAATAGGTCCATGAAAGGCCACTCCATTCCAATCAATCAATAAGAAAGGAAGACCAGCGAATTCATCTTTCCATACATCTGACCACCAGCGGGCCTCGATAGACTCAGCTGATTTCAAATCATATACACCTTGTTTCGGAATATCGTTTGGACCTTTAGTAGTGGCAGCGATGGGATAAACGAAGGTAAGGTAACCCAAGTAATCTGTTCGGCTCTCATCCTTAGTAAATAAATGGGAAAGGTGCTTTTGGAAGAGGGCCCGTGAGTTGTTCACAGAAATAAGCTCTCTGATTTTGTTCTCATCACCATTCACTGATTCTAGGTCAACACCAAACAAATACTTAAAGTATGTTTTAGAGATAGTGTCTTTATAATCATCTTTTTCTACTGATGAATAATTCTTGGCATTTCTCTTATTCTGAAAGATGGCCGATGAAACACTCGCCAGCTCATGTTCAGAGTATTGGGAAGCAATCTCGATCCAGGCCTGAATATTACTATTTCTTCCTTCTCCAAGCTTCGTTATATCAACCAGTGGGTGATAAGAAAGTCTGGGGTCCTTAAAGGCGGTATCAATGGTTTGCCACCTCTTATAAAGAGATTCAGCATAAGTATCAATTCTTTCCTGATTAACGTAAGCTTTAACTCTAGTCGTAAGGGCCCTTTTGGAAATATAAATTTCTAATTCTTCACCTTTAAACTTAGGGACTTCACCTAAGTAAAGATAGCGGCCAGAATGAGCATTGGACTGTTTAGGTGTCGCTGTTCTTTCATGGGGCATCGGTCCTTTATCAACAAAGGAGAAGCTTAAAAAAATCCCAAGACTCAAAACAAGACTCTGTCTCATCTTAACCTCACTTTTCATGACTAGATTATTTTTCTTTTCAAACCCCATGCCGGCCCAAAGGGCTTATCTCACGATTTAAAACGTCTAAAATTTAGACATTGTTTATGATTTGCAGAATTTTTATACACTTTCTCTTCTGCTTTAATGTTTGGTAGCCAAGGAGGAAGGATGGACAATTCAAATAATCAAGAAGTAATGGACATCTTAAATAAAATCGATATCTGCCTAATGTCTTCTTATAAAGAGGACCGACAAATTCATACCCGTCCTATGGCAGTTGTTCGAAAAAAGGATTCTCAGGAACCTTGTCTCTACTTCTACATCAAAAACTCTTCCCAAGTTGAAAAAGAAATCAAAGGTAAAAAAGATGTTTATCTCAGCTACATGGATAGCAACTCTCACCTTTATGTATCTTTTAAAGGACAGGGAGAGATCAAGCATGATGAAAATTTAAAAAGAGAACTGTGGTCACCAAAATTAAAAAACTGGTTTCCTGAAGGTTTGGATGATCCGGATTTAGGGCTTGTGGAGGTTCAGCTGCTTAAGGCCTATATTTGGGACTCGACCACCGGGCGAGAAATAAAGTTCGATAACAATACACAAGCTTTTCCCACTCCTGGTCAACAAGAGAGCTCAACATACCAAGAGAATCGACAATAAGGGGTGATTATGAGCTTAAGAAGACAAATAAAACAAAAGGTTATGGATCTGGCCTACAAAGCGGAAATGGCCCTCCATCATTTTAGAGAGGAGTTTGAAGATAAAAGTCCTCCCTCTTCTCCTTCAAAGACTCGAAAAGAGAGGAAAGAAGATTCTGGCAAGATAAGAACCTACTATAATGATGCCAAAGAGGAGAGAAAACTCCATTAGGCCCTTGACTATAGGAGGTCTTTTGACGAAATTTCTAACCGCCTAGACATTAGGTTTAGGTGAGCTTCGGCCTCTTAGCTGATTTGACCTGTCGGGGTCTTTTATGTCGAAAACACTTGGTCCTATTTCAAAGTTCATTGAACACAACTACCGTCACTTTAACGCTGCTTCTTTAGTAGATGCCGCCAAAGCTTACAAGTCCCATATCGAACGTGGTGACAAGATGCTTGTTTCTCTTGCAGGAGCCATGAGCTCAGCAGAGCTAGGCATTTCGCTGGCAGAAATGATCAGACAAGATAAAGTTCACATCATTTCTTGCACAGGAGCGAATCTGGAAGAAGATATCTATAACCTTGTTGCTCATGATCACTATGTGCGCATCCCTGATTGGCGCGCACTAACTAAACAAGATGAACAAGATCTTTATGACAAACACCTTAACCGAGTAACTGATACTTGCATCCCTGAAGAAGAAGCCATGAGAAAAATCTGGCGTGTTATGGCCAATGAATGGGCAGAAGCAGAAGCCAAGGGTGAAAGATGTTTTCCTCATGAATTCTTCTATCGTGCTATCCGTAAAGGTGAGTTTCTCAAGGAAGCTCAAATTGATCCTAAGAACTCATGGCTAGTAGCTGCTTGTGAAAAAAATATTCCAATCATCGTTCCTGGCTGGGAAGATTCTACTCTTGGAAACATGTATGCTTCTTACTGCTACCGCGGAGAAGTTAAAAACGTTCATACTGTAAGAACAGGTATTGAATACATGATGTACCTTGCAGAATGGTACCTGGAAGCGACTAAAACTTCTTCAATTGGTTTCTTCCAGATCGGTGGAGGTATCGCTGGAGACTTCCCTATTTGTGTTGTTCCTATGATCCGTCAGGACCTTGAAAAAGAAGATGCAAAACTTTGGTCTTACTTCTGTCAGATCTCTGATTCTACAACAAGTTACGGTTCTTATTCAGGAGCTGTTCCTAACGAAAAAATCACTTGGGGTAAACTATCAATGGAAACTCCAAGCTTTATCATCGAAAGTGATGCCACTATCGTAGCTCCACTTGTTTTCTCTTACGTACTTAATCACTAATATTTTCTGAAGGCTCAAAGTAATACTTTGGGCCTTCAGCTCTCATTATGGGCACGCCCACTTTCACATTGAGCTGATAATACAGGATCTTTCATAAATTGAATTTGTAAGAGAGTTCCCTTTCCCGGGGCCGTGTGCAGGTTGATCTTACCTCGAAGAAGCTCCACAATTTTTTTCGTAACAAAGAGACCAAGTCCAATTCCTGAGATGCTAAACTCATTACCGGACTTTTGATAACGATTGAATAGATTAGGAAGAAGTTTTTCCGGAATTCCTGGACCATCGTCAGCAATAATTAAATCGATACTTTTACCGCTCTTTTTTAGGGTAATCATGATCTTTGAATCAGGAGCATACTTTAAAGAATTGGAAATAACATTACTTAAAATTTGCGAGATCTTATCCTTTGATAACCTTGTCTCAATTCCCTTCTCTAGATCAAGATGAACTTCAGACTTATCTCTTAAGTAATCACTAAAATTTTCTGTGACATAATCTCTTACAAAAACTCCCAGGTCATAGGCTTCTTCTTCAAAAGGAAGTTCCACTTCATTTTTAGGTGAGTTTTCAAAGAAATTATTTATGTGTCGAGTGATGCGGTCAATCTGAGCAATGGCCCGATTTATCTCTTGCCCTAGCCCTTCAATGTCTTGATACTTTCTTTTCATCATTTGAATTTGCATGAGTAGCACTGTAATAGGAGTTTTAAGCTCATGACTAGCAATAGAAATAAAGGCATCTCTTACTTCAACTGCCTGCTTTAAAGAAAGCTCCAACATTTTTTCTTGGGTAATATCATTTAAAAAGCCATTCCAAATAATGGAACCATCGGCCTGCTTCTCCGGAAATGAGCGCCCCTTTACCCAGCTAGGTCCTTTTACAGGATGATTGTAACGAAACTCTTCATTCCACTCACTCATGGTTACGGCGGAATGCTGAATAGAATTGAGGAAACGCTTAAACTCTCCAGGATGAAGAAGGTCCATGAGAAAGTTAAAACTATTTTCAAGATCTTCCGGTGAGCCTCCACCAAAAGTCTCAATTCCTTTTGAAACAAAATTGAAACTGAATTTTTGATCTTTATCCAATTTAAACTGATAGACCATTCCCGGAACCTGGTCTATCAGCTGAATCAATTGTTTATGGGTTAGTTTTTTATTTCTTCTCACTAAGGCTTACCTCTCCTTTCCCATCGCCATTTATGCTTCAAAAAATAAGAGGTTTAACCTTAATGTTATCTAAACTAAAATCACTATTGTTTAATGGACCGTAAGGTCTCCGTATCAATTTCTGTTTCAGGCTCTAGAAAAAGATCATGAAGACTTAGCATGCCCACTGGCTCTCCGCCTTTATTGGTCACCAAAAGCCGACTAATTTGATTCTCCTTCATTAATCTTTTGGCCTCATTAATATGCTCATCCTCAGAGATGGAGATCACTTCGCTCCTCATGGCCCCTGAGATGGGAGCATCAGCGTCCTGTCCATTGGCAAGACTCGAAACGACAATATCCCGATCGGTGACAAACCCCACTGCTCGCTCATTTTTATAAACGGGTACGGCACCAATATCTTCTCGCTTCATAAGAGCAGCGACCTTCTTGATAGAATCATTGATTTGAACCGTGGATACACCTTTATGCATGACTTCTGACACTTGCATAGTCCCTCCTTCCTCTAAGGAGAACCATTATCAATAGGAAGCGGAAAATAGACATCAGTAACCGCAATAATACTGATTAAATCAGGCCCTAAATAAGGAAACTTTCTTAACTTTTAATTGACAAACATTGAGGGATTTTAGAAACTACTGTCCAACTTCTTAAAATCGCTATGGAGACGTGCCCGAGTGGTCCAAGGGAACGGTTTGCAAAACCGTAAAGCCGGCGGTTCAAATCCGCCCGTCTCCTCCATATAAAAAAAGCCTCTGAAAGTGAAAACAATCAGAGGCTTTTTTATTTCCAGGAATCATAAATAACTTAAAATATCCGTAATCTCTTCAATCTTCTGATTTCTAATAAGATCAAGTCTGCGAGTGAGACTTATAAATTGATTTTTCTTGGCCTCATTATCCTCTGAGAACATGTAGGACATTAATCCATCTATTTTTTCTCTGATAGGATGATCTTGAGGAAATTGCACTTCAAAATCTTTGCGAATTTTTTCTTTGGAAGCTTGTGGGAGTAAGGTTATGGAATAAGCAATGGGCTTTTTTACCGGCTCAGGTTTCAAAGCAGCAGGTGAAATTCCCTCGGCTAAGCAGAATTCCACGATCTCTTTAAGTTCAAGAATATTCATCAGCGAGACAGTTATATTACAGTGTAGAGTAATATTGTGATAAGACTTTATTGTTTTTAGGTTATGTAGGAACTGATCCCACTTAAAACCTTCTCTGATATACTCCCCCCTCTTACCTAGACCATCCACACTCAAAGTAACATTGATTTTGTCGAACTTTTCCCAAAGAGGAAGCACATTGTATTTACCGAATTCAAATGTAGATAAGTTCGTGGTGTAAACTAATTCACAATCGGTCTTATTCTCTTTAATAAGCTCTTCCAGAATGAGATAGTGCTCTAGTTGAAGAAGCGGCTCTCCACCAATAAAGCTAATCCACTTCATTTGCTTCAGATAACCTTTAAGTCGATCCACTAACTCTTTTGGTGTTTCAAAGGGACGACGAACAGGTTTATGAACTTTTTCTTTTGTTAAATAGAAAAAATCCTTCGCCCATCCTGAACTATTTTCCAGATTACATGTTCGGCAAGAAAAATTACAGAAATTAGAAACTTGTAAGTCAATTGAATTAAGAAGTTCAACAGGAACAGAGCCATCATCATTGGTCTGCTTAACCCTTTCTTCTAAGTCTTTGGCAAACAATGGATAATTAATTTCGCGGTCGCTTTTTAATCCATTTAACTCCAACACAAAACAACCTTTGCATTGAAGCGGAACCTGTTCATTTAAAAAAGTTTTTCTTAATTCTTTTAGGTATTCGGAATTCCAAACACTCTCAATAGGGTCAGAAACGTCCTTGGTGATGCTCCCCATAGGATCAGGATTATCAGAGGGAAGATAGGCTCCCCAGCACGAAGTAAAACGCCCATAAACGTTCATCATAAGATGAGACCAGGGTGCTGGGCAAATGACTGAATTGAGCTTTTTTTTCATAAGTATGAATATTATCTCCCCATAGAATATAGAACACAAGGTAATTGCCAGAAAACATTACACACTTTTTCTCACTGGGGTTTACGTAACTTTCCAGTCAAGTTAAGCCTATGTTTTTTAAAGGAGACTCTCATAAAACTCATCTTAGGCTTATCTTTACTTTTAAGCTCTAGTGTGACCTTGGCCCACTCAATCACCGTTTCCGGGATATCCTCTGGGGCTTATATGGCCCAGCAGTTTCATACAGCTTATTCTGGAACTGTTTCAGGAGTAGGAATCATTGCTGGTGGCCCTTATTACTGTGCGAAAAATAATTCCTTTCTCGCTCTCAATAATTGCATGAGTACTTATGCAGGAGCTCCACGTGCAGCAGATTCTGTTATCACAGCAAAGTATCTTGAAGCTTATGGGCTGATCGATCCATTGGATAATATGAAATCTGCGAAAGTTTATGTACTTGCTGGCTCAAAAGATAAAACGGTCCTTCCTAAAGTAGTCAATACCGTTGCTCAACTCTACGATGCCTGGGGAGTAAAAGCGCAAAACCTTAATTACGTTTATATGGATGTAGGTCACGCTTTCCCTACTTTGAGTTTTGGAAATGATTGCAGCGTTGCTAGTGAACCACCCTTTATTTCAAATTGTAATCGTGATGTGGCCGGAGAAATTCTCAGTCACCTGATCGGTCCTCTTTCCCCTAAGATCAAAGCAAACCCTTCCCGACTTTTTAAATTTAATCAACTCTCCTTTGCCTCAACTTTAGAAGTCACTCGACTTTCGATGAATACTAATGGCTTTGCTTATATCCCCGAAGGTTGTGAAAACCCTGGTGCGGCCGGATGCCCTATTCACGTTGCCTTCCATGGTTGCCGTCAAACGACTGATGATATTCAAGATGCTTTTATTACTCAAACGGGATACAACGACTGGGCCGAAGCTAATCGCATTGTTATTCTCTATCCACAAACTATTAAGAATGCTCTCCTGGGTAATCCCAAAGGATGTTGGGATTGGTGGGGTTACACAACACCTTTCTATCACACTAAAAATGGACTTCAGATAAAGACTATTGCTGCTATCGTAAATGCTCTTTATCAAGGTAAGCTTCAACTTGAAAAAAGTAGAGAAAAATGATTCTATGGAAGTCTCTTTAAGGAGTCATTATGTCTACTTCCACTGCTTGGATTATTCTTACTATCGCGGGTCTCCTCGAAGTCTGTTGGGCCATTGGTCTTAAATACACTGAAGGGTTTACCAAGCTCACTCCAAGCGTTCTGACTATTCTTGCTATGATAGTCAGCATGTATATGCTGGGGAAAGCGGCCAATGTCTTACCGATAGGCACTGCTTATGGCGTGTGGGTTGGTATTGGAACAGTGGGTGCATCTATTCTAGGTATCATTCTTTTTAAAGAACCTGCTACCGTCTCTAAAATTGTCTTCCTTATAATGCTTATTTCCTCAATTATTGGACTCAAGCTTACTTCTGAATAAAACATTTTCCTTTTCTTCCTTGACCTTCCCCTTGTGGGAAGGTTTATGATGAAGGAGGTAAAAGGAATCTTTATGAAATCACTTGATATAACAGTAAAAGGTATGACTTGCGCTTCCTGCGTAGGAAGAGTTGAAAGAGTCTTAAATAAAAACCCAGCTATTAATGAAGCCAGCGTGAATCTGGCCACTGAAAAAGCAAGGGTTCAATTCAATCCCAAAGAAATTAAAGTTGAAGAAATTATCTCACTTATTGAGAAGGCCGGTTACTCCGCATCTCTAGAGAAAGAGACCAAGGAAGAAAAAGATGAGGTGTTAAGAAAGCAAAAAACTAATCTCATTCTCTCCTCTCTACTAACTCTTCCATTAGTTTTACCCATGTTGTTTGAGCCCTTTGGTATTCACTTGATGCCTCCACCATGGATCCAGCTTGTTCTGGCAACACCTGTTCAGTTTTGGTTTGGTTCCTACTTTTATAAATCGGCCTGGAGTGCTGTTAAAGCTCGCTCAGGTAATATGGAACTTCTGGTGGCCTTAGGAACAACTGCGGCTTTCACGTTAAGCCTCTACTTAATGTTTAAAGAGGAGATGCCTCATCTTTACTTTGAAAGCTCCGCCGTCATCATTACCTTAGTTATGCTTGGTAAATATTTTGAGGCCCGTGCAAAAATGCAAACCCTCAATGCTATTAAGTCCCTTGAAGCCCTAAGACCTTCCACCGCTCGGGTGATAAAAGACTCAGAAGAAAAAATGATTCCTATTGAGGAATTAGAACTTAATGACCTCATTCTTATTAAACCAGGTGAACGAATTCCTGTTGATGGAAAAATTATTGAAGGAACAACTCAAGTAGATGAATCCCTTCTCACAGGAGAGAGTCTACCTGTAGAAAAGAAAGTTTCTGATCAAGTGATTGGAGCTTCCATTAATGGTGATGGTGTTATCAAAGTAAAAGTCACTGCCCTTGGCACTGAGACCATGCTTTCAAAAATTATTCGCATGGTAGAAGATGCTCAAGCGGAGAAAGCTCCCATTCAGCGGTTAGTTGATAAGGTCAGCAGTTGGTTTGTTCCAAGTGTCCTTCTAATTGCTCTCCTTACTATCATTATTACGGCCTTGATGAATGGCAACTGGGAAGAGGCCATCGTTCATGGTGTTTCAGTGCTGGTCATCGCATGTCCTTGTGCTTTAGGACTTGCGACACCTACTTCAATCATGGTGGGAACTGGTGTTGCCGCCAGAGCAGGCATCCTTATTAAAGATGCCCAGTCTTTAGAAATCACTCACTCTGTTACAACAGTTGCTTTTGATAAAACAGGTACTCTGACAGAAGGAAAACCTGCTATCAGTCGTTTGGTTTCTCATGAACTTTCCGAAGAAAAGTTTTTGGAAATTCTAGCTAGCATACAAGCTGGTAGTGAACATCCCCTCGCTCACGCAGTTATTGCTAAGGCTCAAAGTAAAGGAATTAGTTATCAGGGGGCCAAAGATGTAAAGAGCCTTCCTGGCCTTGGAGTTAGTGGGGCCATTAATGGAACTCTTTATGGAATTGTCAGTAAAAGATTTTTTACGGAAGACTCCCCTCTTTTAAAAGAAGCTCTGGCCTACGAAGAACAAGGAGAAACAGTTTCATTTCTTGTGAAAATGGATGAAAGAAAAATTTTAGGAACTGTTACTTTTAAAGACACCATCAAGGCATCATCTTACCAAACGGTAAACGAACTTCATAAACAGGGAATCAAAACGCTGATTCTTTCTGGTGATAACTATGGAAGTGTAAAGTCTGTTGCCCAAGAATTGGGTATTGATGAAATTCGAGCGGAAGTTTTACCGGAACACAAAGCGAAAGTTATTGAAGAGATCAAAAAACGCGGAGAAGTAGTGGCCATGATTGGAGATGGTGTTAATGATGCTCCGGCCCTGGTTGCTGCTGATGTTGGAATTGCTATGTCAACCGGTACCGATGTGGCAGTACAGTCTGCCGGTATTACTCTCATGCGAGGAAATCCTCTTCTTATTCCTGATGCAATTTCTGTTTCTAAAAGAACTTATAACAAAATTAAACAGAATCTTTTCTGGGCCTTTATATATAACGTTATTGGTATTCCTCTAGCAGCTTTAGGTTATCTCAACCCGATTATTGCTGGTGGGGCCATGGCCTTTAGTTCAGTAAGTGTTGTCACAAACTCATTACTTCTTAGAAGTTGGAAGGCCAAAAGTTCAGGGAGAAAATAATGAATATAGGAGAAGCTTCCGCCCTTAGTCAGGTAAGTGCAAAAATGATCAGACGCTATGAAGAGCAAGGAATTATCCCAAAGGCTAAAAGGTCTGAGGCAGGATACAGGCAGTACTCAGAAAATGATGTTCATGTTTTAAAGTTTGTTAAGCGGGCACGAGAGCTTGGCTTCTCCATGAAAGATATCAAACAACTTTTAGGACTTTGGAGAAATAAAAACCGATCAAGTTCCCAGGTGAAAACCATTGCAAATAAGCACATTAAAGAGCTTGAAAGAAAGCTTTCAGAGATTCAATCCATCCTTCACACTCTTACTCATTTGGTGGAATGCTGTCATGGAGATAACAGGCCTGACTGCCCGATTTTAGAAGAACTCGATTCCACAACTCCTTAAGATTGATACCTCTAAAAGGAAGCCGTTTGTATGGCACGGGGATCTGTGGTAAAATGCTTATATGGCAAAAATCAAAGTTCTTTCCAATGATTCTGGAGGACTTTCTCCAGGCACCTACTATAGCAGCTCTGAAGCTGTGGTGGATATCGATAACCAAGAAAGTCTGGAGAAATGGTCAAAGAACTTAGGTATATCCATCAAAGAACTTAAAGATGCGATAGAAAAATATGGCATTGTCGTTCGAGAAATTAGAAAAGGTCTGTTGAAAAGTAAAAGCGCATAAGGGGAGATCTCTCTCCCCTCTTAAATTCCTTTAGAGAAATTATTATTGAATTGGATAGTAAGAATCGCAGTAGTATCCTTCACACTCGCAAGGATCTTCCTGCTCTTGTGGCTCCTCATCGTCATGATGATGATGCTTATGAACGATGTAAGCAATAACAACAATGACCAACACAGCTGTAACGAATTTCCAACGATGAGAAGTCCCACCACCTTTACCAGTGAAGTCTACTCCTTCTTGATAGTTCTTCTTAATAAACTCCATTGTTTTAGCGTTGATTTCTTCGTCAGAAAGATTCTGACCTTTCATCGCTGAAACAAACCTTTCATACTCAGCTTTAAACTTACCGTTTAAAACTTTCTTCTCCATAGTTTTTTGAACTTCTAAGAGAGATACTCCCGAAGCTTCAAGGTCGAGAAGATTTTGTTTTAAATCCTCTTCGGCCTGCTTCTTAAAGAGCGCATCCTTTTGGTCCCATTCGACAGTCATCTTGTAATGAAACTGATCAATAATTGAATTAACTCTTTCTTCCGAGTCATTCACCTTCATCTCATACTTCTCAACTACTCTAGCATGTGCATAACTAGGAACAATTGAACTGAAGAGCATAGAAACAGATAACATTACGGTCAGTACACTCATAACTTTTTCCTTTTTTAAAATGTTAAAGAGGCACCGGACTTTAATACTCAAGACTCATCAGCTTTTTCACCATAATTTATTATTAACAAACTGACTCAGCTCAATATTTTTTATACCAAAATCAATAATAATTTAGGAAACTGCTCTTGCTTATTTTTTAAAAACAAATAACCTATTTTGATGGGAATAAAATACAAAAACTGGCTTCTCCCCATTTTAGCAACTCTTATAGGCCTCTCTGTAGGTCTTGGATTCTTTACCTTTATTTATGGAAAAGGTTACTCTTATCTTCTAGATGACCCCAAGGCCTGTGCTAATTGCCATATCATGGAAGAGCAATATGAAAGTTGGAACAGAGGCTCACACCAAAATGTAGCAACCTGTAACTCATGTCATACACCTGAGAATATCTATTTTAAGTACTTCAACAAAATGGATAACGGTTTCTTTCATGGTCTAAAATTCACAACGGGAACATTCAAAGATCCAATAAGAATCAGACAACATAATTTTAACATTACTATGAAGGCTTGTCTTAAATGCCACTCATCACTAATGGAGAACCAACTCCATCAGCCTGAATTACTTGAAGGCAGAGCATGTGTACAGTGCCATAGAGATGTAGGTCATCACCACTAGGAGCTAGTTATATGACGACTAAAGGAAAACTAATTATTCTTATTCTCCTTACTGCCGTTATTGGTTTTATTGGCAGTTATGTCCTCATTGATATTTCGGAAAAAAGGCACGAACAAAAGAATCCTTTTTTTAAAGTGGTTGAAATTGGGCCTCTCGAAGATGATCCTGCTATCTGGGGAAAAAACTTTCCTCATCAATATGAAACTTATTTGAGAACAGTGGATCAGGAAAGAACTAAGTACGGTGGTTCAGAGGCCATGCCAAGAACTCCTGATAAAGCAGATCCACGAAGCATTGTTGCTCAACAAAAGTTAGAAGAAGATGTGAGAC
>DATGND010000204.1:0-10848 GCA_035306925.1 Bacteriovoracaceae bacterium
GAGAGATTTGTGGGTCTGTCTTAAAATAAGCACGAATATGAAGAAGAGAGTTCTCATACCTGACAATCCGAGCTTGAATACTATTAGTAACAACCTCAGAAAGCTGGTTGAGTCTTTCGACCTGACGATTATGAACAGTTCGATAGGACAGTAAGGTAACTAATGTGGTGATAAGCAGACAAAAGCCCAATATGAGCACCGGATGGATGGATTTAATACGGATTTCCAGCTTACTTATCATCTCCCTTAAACCTACAGGAGTACCACAAACTTGACTGCTTAATCTGCGCTAAAGATTAAAGTAAATGACTAGTTCTGTTGGTGGTTATCGAAGTTTCGTTGTCCCATATTTGAATTTAGCCTCTCACTTTTACTAAGGGTGTGATAATTGGCCTTAATACTTGGATTTTGAGAGTCGTGTAAAGACTGCTGACGGCTTGACTCCAGAGGATTATCTGCTGTCGGGATTTCAAACTTCTTAGAAAGTCTTTCCTGCTCTGGACTGACTTCTACTATCGACTCAGTTGGTTTATTTTCTTTTATGGTGCTTTCTTGTACAGGATTAGTATTTGATCGAGAGCTAAGAATTTCTTTCCCTATGCTAAATAGGCTTTTCCCTAAGGATGTTAGTCTTTTTAATTTCATAGTTCCTCCCTTCCTTACTCATCAAGCACTTTATGTGCCAAAGTAAAAGAGAAAGAAACAAAAGTACTTGTGTAACCTACCTTATATGAGCACAATTAAATTTTTAAACAATCAAGTCTGGTTATGGAAAATTATCAAATCTTTTTCTCTATTTTTAGTGCCATTATTCTGTTTCTTTTTGGACTAAGTGCTTTTAGTGCGGAATTAAAGCTCGCCGCTGGAAATAAGCTAGAAGCGATCATGACCAAACTCACTTCAAATCGCTTTATCGCCTTTTTTGTTGGATTGATTTTTACAGTCATCATTCAGTCTTCAACAGCTATTTCTTCTCTAGCAGTATCAATGGTTAATAGTGGGGTGCTAAGTTTTGCTGGTGCTACAGCGATTATGCTGGGATCTTATGTGGGAACTACGGCAACCGCATGGTTAGTTTCCTTTAAGTTAACCAATATCGGCCCCATATTTATTGTACTGGGATCGATGATCTCTGCTCTACCTGTTAAAGCAAAAGTTTTCGGGAAGGGTGTTTTTTACTTCGGATTTATCTTTTTTAGTTTAGATTTGGTTAGCAGCTCTATTACTCCTTTAAGAGAGTCAGAGCTTCTAACAGGGCTTCTTCTTCACACTAGTAATACTTTAATTAGTATTGGAGTCGGCGTTCTCCTTACTATCATTCTTCAGTCGTCAACCGTTGTTACTGGGCTTGCTATTATTTTTGTACAACAAAAACTTTTGGTGCCAGCAGATTCCATACCTATAGTTCTTGGTGCCAATATCGGAACAACTTTCACAGCGCTTTTTGCTTCAATTAGAATGAATACAAATGCAAGAAAAGCCGCTGTGGCCAACACTCTTATTAACATCATTGGTGTCATTCTGTTGTACCCTTTTCTTACCCTCTTTACAGAGTGGGTACTAAGGATCGCTCCCAATGATTCGATGGTGGTGGCCACGGCCCACTTAAGTTTTAATGTAGTACTTGTTTCCGTTTTCTTGATTGTTTTAAACCCATTTGTTTCCTTCATAGAGAAGATTTTTAGTTCATCTCAATCCGGTTTACAAAGTCCTGGATAATTTTGATATACAAGTCATCTCCGAGAATAAGATCTTCAACCTCTGAATCTATGTTGGGGTTATCGTTGATTTCGATCACGTAAGCTTTGCCGTCACGCTCTTTTATATCGACTCCATAAAGGCTATCGCCTACCTGGTGGGCCATTTTTAAGGCGGTATTGATAACATATTTAGGAACGCGGGAGATAGGGAAAGATTCAAATTGCCCTACATCATAACCTTTTTTATTTTGCTTTTCATGGTTATAAATTTGCCAATGCCCTTTGGTCATATAATATTTGCATGCGAATAAGGGCTTGCCATTAAGAACGCCGATCCGCCAGTCAAAGTCAGTGTAGAAGTATTCTTGTATCAGAATCAGAGCGGTCTTTTTAAAAATTTCCTCCTGATACTTTTCATATTCCTCATAGTTCTTCACTTTGAAGACGCCTTTTGAAAATGACCCATCTGGAATTTTAATAATAAAAGGGAAGCCGAGCTTTTCAGGAATTTCTTTTAAAAGTTCTTTTTGAAGAGAAGAGACGACGTAAGTTTTAGGAGAAGGTATGTTGTTTCTCTCCATAATATTGTGCATGTAAATTTTGTTAGTACATCTTAGAATCGACATAGAGTCATCAAGACAAATAACACCCTCTGATTCAGCCTTCTTGGCAAATTTAAAAGTATGGTTATTAATAGATGTGGTCTCTCGAATAAAGAGAGCATCAAACTCAGCAATGCGAGAGAAGTCTTTTTTCTCTATTAATTCAACAAGTACATCACACTCTTTTCCTGCTTTAATAAAGTTTTGTAAGGCCTTCTTATCAGAAGGAGGAAGTTTTTCATCAGGATTGTGAAGGATCGCCAGATCGTATCGATACTTTCTTTTAGACTTTGGTTTTCTCCATATTTTGGTTGAGTATTCATCAAGGGCCTGGGCGAAGTAATCTTCTTCTTTTTCGGTAAGAGTATTAAAGCCCGGAGATTTTACAGAAATAATTTTCCATATTTTATCAAACTCAACAGTTACTACAAGAATAGGAATCGTGAGCTTTTCAAAAACATATTTTGCGACTTCGATATATTCAACGGAATCCGCTTTTCCAAAGTAAGAGGTAAAGATATATTCCTTGCTGGGATCTTTTCCTCTGAAAGCTTTTTGCAGAGAAGAATCAATCTCTTCAGTCTGAAGAAGATAGAGAAAGCTTCGTGATAAATCATTGATCGTTTTAACCGAAGGAATAACAGTGTGACCTCTGGCTTCGGCCAAGAGTGATGTATAGTAACCGGTTGAGAGGTATTTATAACTACGACAAAGGTTAATTACTTTTATTTTATTTTTATCCAAGACTTCACTTTGGGGGTCATTCCAAAGTGAGAGATATTCATGTGATGTTAAAAGTTTTTCAGCGGGGAAGAAAGATTTCCAATCTTTGATTTTATCTACAATGACAAAAGTATTTGCCACAAAATTTCCGATGTACACACACCCAAAAATGTGTTGAAGTTGATATTATGCAAAGGTTAGCACCGATTAATTTTTGGTGCGAGTTAATTTATGAGTCACTCCCCTCCCCCCCCTATCACTCGGAAAGCCTCATTAGAGGATTTATCTTCTTTGGTTAAATTAGAAAACGAGGTCTTTAACTACGATCAACTGAAAAGATCTTCTTTTCGTAAATTTATTTTATCTTCCAACGACCTTTGGATCTTCGAGAAGGACAAAAAAGTTCTGGCCTATATTCTGATTCTAAAAAGAAAAGGTTCCTTTAAAGCCAGGATTTATTCATTGGCAGTTAGTCCTCAAAGTCGGGGGGAAGGCTTAGGAAAGAGCTTATTAGTTCATGCCTTGCAAGCATTAAAGGGATATGAGTCTGTTCGTTTAGAAGTAAAGGTTGATAATCGCAGGGCCATCCAACTTTATGAGAGTCTCGGTTTTAAGCAAATTCGAAGGATTGAAGGCTTTTACACGGATGGGCAGGATGCCTTTGTTTTTGAGAAAATCTTAACCTAAAACTTAATTGCCTTCTTAAAAAGGAGATCATAGAAATCCTTAATTCTAATTTTGGGGAATACTATGAAATACCTTTTAGTTTTAGCGACATTTACATCTACACTCACCACTTTTGCTTGCTCAACCTATGAAGCTCAGTTCTCTAGTGTGGTAAAAGAAGTGTTATCGATTGCGGGTGAACCCTACGCCTGTTGGTTAAAACTGGATATTAATCTGGGCCAATCAGGGCAAACCTATCGTCCGCACGTTATTTGTCCTCTTGATATTGAGGAAGTTTATAATGGTCGTATTTATTCCAATCGTTGTAATTTTCAGCCAGGGGATGAGATTTCCGGCTACATTATTAAAATTGGCAATGGAAGATTGGAACTAGATTAAAAGCCCCTTTTCAGGGGCTTTTATTAGAACGTTGAGTAGCAACGAGAATCAGTTACTTTCTTATCAAGATCTCTTACAAGGTAATAGCAACTTTCATAATTCTTATGAAATTGAACTTTTACATGTGGCTCTACCTTGCCCTCACGAGTAATGACACGATTTGGTTGAACTTCAATGTCTAGAAAAGCAGGATGCTGACAAACTTGTTCCATGCTGTAGCCTAGATAATCTGCTACGGTTTCAATAGCTGTGTAATAGCGAGTGTTATTCTCATAACGGCTACATAGGTCTGAAGCAAATGCCGAAGAAGCGGCCAATAGTGAAATAATGATGAATTTCATAAATTTCCTTTTTAAAAGTGTTGGGAAATTTATGGCCCATGGTGTTTGGTATGGCAAACAAAAATAGGCAACTTTTATAGATAATGGAAAAAATTTGAATGAATCCTTGCAAAATGATCAATGTTTGATTAAAAGTATTAAACCTTTAAATGCAGCCGTAGCTTAGCTGGATAGAGCACTTGACTACGAATCAAGAGGTCGCACGTTCGAATCGTGCCGGCTGCGCCACTCCATAAACTCTTTCCACTCTTCACTATCCTCTAACTCAATTTGTTTTTGGCGCTCGCGACCCATAAGCGTTTGTTTACAGTAATCAAGAACGTCCATCATCACATTAAAGTATAAGTAGCCTCGTCCAAATAGGTAGTAACCGACTTGATCTATTTTCTTCCAATCCATGCTCTCCTCCCCTTGATGTGTATAACTGCATCATGTGTGCCATTTTCCTTTGCGCATAAACCCTATGCTAACGGTCTTGAAACATAAGTGGTGAAAAGGCATACCTTTCTAGTCTCAAGGAGTAGGCATGAAAGTCTTTTACCTCTTAGCTTTTTTGCTTTTAATTGGATGTGGAAAGTCCAATGATGAGAAAAAGAAAATTGTAGAAATTACTCCGGAACAAATTGTAAATCTTCTTGAAAAACAAAGTTTTCATTGTGAAAGCTTAGACGGTAAGGAGTGTCCGGATGCTCTGGCCCGCCTTTTTATACTTAATCCTAAGGCTCCTCATCTCTCTGGTTTGTGTTCCGGCTTTTTAACCAGATCTAACCGACTTATTACCAATGCCCACTGTGTTTCAACTCAAGAAGAATGCGATTCAACCTATGCCATCATTCATATTCAAGGTGATTACCGGGTAGCTCGTTGCCAAGAGGTTTTAAAACTCTTTGAAGACTTTAAACCTCTGGAGGAAAAGTCTTTGGATGTTGCTGTTTTAGAATTAGATCGTCATTTTAAGGAAATAAAATTTTTTAAAAGTTCTACTAAGCCGTTACGTCCGGGAGAAAGTGCTACTGCTTGGGTTGTGGATCATCTTAATCTTTTTGAGGCTCGAATTACTGAATTAGAGTGTGTCTTAAAAGAGAAGTCTCACTCTTATGTTTTTAAAAACTGTGCTGCAATAGGAGGAAACTCCGGAGCCCCAATTCTGAACGAGAGTGGATATGTCACTTCCATTTTATGGGGATCCACGACTGATGATTTTATTGATGAATTATTTCCACTGAACAGTAGAAGACTTCTCGAGGATTGGACATATGCCACTGATGTCTCCTTGGTGCGTTCAGCATTTTAAAGATCCGCCCTTGAAGGTGGTCTTCTCTCATAACTTGTTTGATAAAGACCGCGGGGATCATGATCAGTGGGATTTTCATAAGAGTCGATAAGTTGTTGCATCATCCTTTGAATAATAATGGGTGATTCATGTTGATACTTATTCATAATAATATTTTCTAATTTATAAATATCTCCTCCACTGGCCTCGATCTCACTATCAGTAAGATCCCAGAGAGAACGCACTCCTTGTTTGAAATCTTTCCATCTAATGTGAGATTGATGAATATTCATGTACCCTCCTTTTTTTGCAGGTCTTCTCTTTAAGGAGAGACCTATAGCTGCAGTGGGACTGTTTAGAGACTAAGTGAAGGTGTCAGGAAGGAAAAAAATAAGATGTTAAAGACACAGCTATTTTGAAAAAAGCTACAGACACCATAAGCTTTTTTCACTTACAGATGCAGCAATCATCATGCCGGCCTGAATAAAAAATGAGACTACTTTGAGAGCTGAATGTGGAGGAAAGACACATAGAGTAAGTGGAACTATGCCCCTTACTCTAAGAAACGAAACTTGAGTTCTTCAAGGTGTAGCTCATCCATCAGAGATTCTAAACGCTTGCGAGGATAATTCTTCGGTAACTCTTTTTGATGAGCAATAATGAGTTCGTTTTTCATGGAGTGTTCCCATCCAATCAACTCCGTTACAGTGACTTGATAACCATGAGACTCTAATTGAAGGCAACGAAGAACGTTGGTTATGTGAGAGCCAAATTCACGAGTGTGCATCGGATGGCGCCACATCTCTACCAATGGTGTTTTACTTAGAACTTTGGATTTATTTTTACGTAAATAGCTTGCCACTTCCGCCTGACAACAAGGAACAAGGACGATGTATTGGGCTTTTTTTTCTAAAGCAAATTTGATGGCATCATCGGTCGCGGTATCACAGGCATGTAGTGCTGTGACAATTTCTACGGTTTCAGGTATGGCCTCATTGTGAATGGAGTCTTGCACTGTTAAGTGATGAAAGGCCATGCGGTCAAAGTTAAGTTTCTCAGCAAGTTCTCTGGACTTTTTGACCAGCTCTTCACGAAACTCGATTCCAATGACAGAGCCTTCTTTATGATTTTTTAAAAACAAGTCATAGAGAATAAAACCAAGATAAGATTTTCCCGCCCCATGATCTGCTAAAGTATAAGACTTACCCCTATTTTCCAGGTCAAGTAAGAGAGGCTCAATAAACTGAAATAGGTGGTAAACCTGTTTTAGTTTTCTGCGAGTATCCTGGTTGAGTTTTCCCTCACGAGTTAGAATATGCAGTTCTTTTAATAATTCGATGGATTGGCCGGGTTTTAATTCTGGAATAATTTGTGTCATAAAATAATTTATAACACAAATCATCCCAATTTAATGCAGGTATATTTTTGATAGCATTCATAAATTCTCATGAATGCGCATAATTTGAAGCAAGATTAAGGCCACAAAGCCCAAGCACTCTGCACGAGGAATAGAGAGTCATGCCCATTTGAGAAGGATAGCTACAATAGCTCGCGGAGGTTGCTATGGAAATTCCTGAAGAGCTAGCTCAAAACTATCTGAAAAGAAGATTAGACGATATTAACTCTCTGGAGAAAGCGCTGCTGGGACAGGACTTTGATATCTGTAAGGAAATAGGCCATAGGCTTAAAGGCTCAGCGAGAACATTCGGTTTTAAAGACTTGGAGCACTTGGCTTTATCACTGGAAGAAGATGCTCAAAATGAAGACCTTACTTCTTTGGCAGAAGATATCAATAGTTTTAAAACATGGGTCTATAAATATATTAATTGATATTCATTTCTTTGAGTTTTCGATAGAGCGTTTTACGATCGATCCCCAAGTCCTTAGCTGTTTGTTCTTTAGCCCCATTATTCTTATCAAAAACAAGTCGGATGTATTTTTTAGAAAGTTCATCCAGAGTCATCACTTTGCTTGAGTCTATAAACGGCAGCTCAGATTTTTCTTCATTGCTAAAACCATCAGAGTTGGGAAGGTCTTCTGCTTGAATATAATCTGAGGTAGAAAGAACAACAGCACGCTCAATCGCATTTTCAAGTTCACGGACGTTTCCCTTCCATTCATTATTTTCCAGTTTGCGAATGGCATCTTTAGTAAAGCCCTTAACATTCATGTTGTTCATAGTGGCAAACTTTTTTAGAAAATATTCACTCAGAGGAAGAATATCTTCTTTTCTTTCCCGCAGAGGAGGAATGTAGATGGGAATAACGTTTAAGCGAAAGTATAAATCTTCTCTGAAATTTCCTTCGGCTACTTCTTTCTGCAGATCTTTATGAGTTGCACAGATAATGCGAGCAGTAATATCTCGGTAATGGTTTTCACCAATTCTTTTTACTTTCCTTTCCTGAAGAACTCTAAGAAGTTTTGCTTGAAGAGGAAGACTCAAGTCACCAATTTCATCAAGGAACAGAGTACCCTTATTCGCCTCTTCAAATAGCCCTACTTTTTTATCACTTGCTCCGGTGAATGAACCTTTGGCGTGTCCAAAAAGTTCTGATTCAAGAAGGTTCTCAGGAATAGCAGAACAGTTAATGGCGATGAATGGTCCTTCCTTTTTATCTCCAAGTTCATGAATAGCCTTGGCAATAACTTCTTTACCTGAACCAGACTCCCCGGTGATGAGAATGTTTGCTTGAGAGTTGGCCACTCTTCGCGCGAGTTCCAGTGCTTTTCTAAAACCTGGAGATTTTCCAATAACTCCTGTTAATCCCAGATCGTCATTGAACATACTTTTCAAACTAGTGTTCTCAGCTTGCACCTCATTTAAGTAGAGAGCTCTTTGAACAGAGATAAGGAGTTGAGGAGTGTGAAGAGGTTTGAGAACAAAGTCATAAGCACCGTTGTCGATTGCTTCGACCGCAGTTTCCACACTGCCTTCTGCTGTCATGAGAATAATAGGAAGTTCAGGGTTATTTTTTTTAATTTTCTTTATGAAATCGAGCCCTGTCATAGAGGGTAATTTAAGATCGGTAATTACTACGTTAGTAATCAAACGTTTTGAATCAATATCAATCAGAGCTTCCTCAGCATTGTTATAGAGTTGTGTTTGAAAACCTCGTTGTCTAAAAAAACTTCCCAGGAGATCCAGCAAATCCTGATCATCGTCAATAATAGTAATGTGAGCTTGTTGTTGAATTTTCACGGGGCTAAAATCCTTTGTGGAATTTTTGGGTGACTATAGTGGCGATATTTCCCCAAGGCAAGACGGATAAAAGAGTTAAGTTGCTGTAAATACTCATCTTTTGAAAGAATTTAGCTAGCTTCTTCTCTGCAATATTCCCCAAATTAAGATGCAATTAAGTTTTAAGAGTGAAAATTTGGGAAACTTTGCCTCGCGCGATTAGGCATCCATTTTGAAGAGGGATAAAAAAGGTTCATGACAAATAACCCAGTTCATTCTAAATCTTAGGTTATGAACAATGATAACTTAGAAAAGCTACGTGGTACTTACGAAGATGATACTTTAGACTCAGATTCAATTCCTGAAAATCCTTTTGAGCTTTTTAACGCTTGGTTAGAGAGCGCTTTGAAGTCGGATTGTGTTGAACCCAATGCCTTCGTTTTATCAACGATTGATCATGGCCGTCCTCGTTCAAGAGTTGTTCTTCTTAAAGGAATTGATGATGGTAAGTTTATTTTCTATACCAACTATCGAAGTGCGAAAGGACTAGAAGTAGAAAATGAACGTTATGTATCTATGAATTTCTGGTGGGGTTCTATTGGAAAACAAATTCGCGTAGAAGGAACAATTGAAAAAGTAAGTGAAGAAGTTTCTGATGCTTATTTTCAAAAGCGCCCTCGTGGTAGTCAACTAGGTGCGATTGCTTCCCCTCAATCACAAGTTATTACGGCCAAAGAACTGCAAGAGTTATTTGATAAAGCTGTTATTGAATATGAAAAGGTCGAAGTCATCCCAAGACCTAAGCACTGGGGTGGATATGCTATCACTCCTGACTATATGGAGTTTTGGCATGGAAGAGTTAATCGATTACATGACAGAGTTAGCTATCGTCTAAAAGATGGAAAGTGGGAACTTAACAGGCTTGCCCCTTAAGGTTTTTCCAAAAATATGTAAAACTTCCCGTCCAGAATAAGGCCACAGCAAATCCTCCCAAAACGTCTCCCGGATAATGAACACCCAAGTAGATCCGGGAGTAACTTACCAGAAGAGCAAGAGCAATTAATGAGTAGGCCAGGTAACGTGGCATCGGAATTGTTCTAAAACAAAAGAGACTTAAGGCCAATGAATTAGCTGCATGAGAAGAAACAAAACCAAAGCGCCCGCCACATCTTTGTCCGAATGAATAAATAAGAGGTTTTAAATCCAAATCACGACAAGGACGTAAGCGTTCTGTGAGATTTTTAAGAACATAAGAAGAAGTTGAATCAGTCAGAATCAGCAGTAGTGTGAGAAAAAGAAGAAAGATACCGAACTGACTTTTGGGAAAATTTTTATAAGCAAAATAAAGGCAAAGGCCAATGAAAGGAACCCAGATTCCTTGACTGGAAACTAATTCCATTACTGGGTTGAACCATTCTGCATGAAACCCATTAAGAAATAAAAAAAGCTTTCGATCTAAAAGAAGGAGCGTTTCAAGCAGTAAAGAGTTCCAAGGATCTTTTTAATTCTTAGCTTAAAGACGTTGATCACCGCTTCCGAAATGATATTTCCACTCATCTTAGAAGCGCCTTCAGTTCTTTCAAAGAAAGTAATAGGGATTTCAATGCAAGGAAGTCCGAGAGACCAGACTTTGAATTTAAGTTCAATTTGAAAAGCGTAGCCAACAGAGAAGATTTTATCCAGGTTGAGGGCCAGTAGTGCCTTACGCGAATAAGCATTAAATCCGCCAGTGGAATCCAGGAAAGGAATACCAGTAATCACACGAGCGTAGATAGAGGCAAAGTAGGATAGAAGAAGCCTGTGAAATGGCCAGTTCATAATTCTGATCCCGCCAATATAGCGAGAGCCGATAACCAGATCATAATCTTGAAGTTTTTGACTAAACTCCGCAATGGCTTCAGGCTCATGGGAGAAGTCACAATCCATAGTGATCACTGCATCGAAATTATTTTCCAGGGCCCACTTG
>DATGND010000205.1:0-8487 GCA_035306925.1 Bacteriovoracaceae bacterium
AGTTCTAGATGCTTGTAACAAGTCTTACAAAGGTAACAGAGACGAAATCGCTATGTGTGTTCGTTTAAGCATGGCCGGTTATTCTCTATCTAACGTGCTAAACTCTAGCCGTACTCCAACTAGCTTTGATACACCAGATCCAAAGGTAGTTTCTTCTACAAACCACAATCACCCACAAGGTCAGTGTCGTCTTGATACTTACTTCCAAGGTGCTCTTTGTGATGTAAGCATGAACGTTGATGTATCTCAAACAGATGAAACTGTTGGAACATGTAACCGTTCAACTGGTCACTCTGTAGGAGTAAGACCTCTTTGCTGGTTCAAACCTGCTAACTAAGAAAATCACATAAGCTCCCTTCGGGGAGCTTTTTTTTTGCCTGGATTTCAAAACGTCCTTTATTAAACAATAACTGCCTCTCTTGAGTGTGAAACAATAATTTCAGAGTTTTTTTTTAAACGCTCAGAGTCACACTCTCATTATTTCCGTACTTTAACTCTCCAGAAGATACATGTCTTTGTAGATGAATGCTAAAATTATCTCATCAACATTAAAGTGAGGCAGTTAGGAAGCAAAAAAAAAGGGCCAGCAAGGCTGGCCCTAACATTGTTTTCTATAGAAAAAGAATTATTTTTTCTTAGGAGCGTCTGCTTTAATCACTTTGAAAAGCTCAACTTCAAAAATAAGAGTTGCACCACCAGGGATCTTAGGAGGAGCACCGGCTTCACCGTATGCTAGATCACTAGGGATAACAAACTTAGCTTTTCCACCTTCTTTCATAAGTTGAAGACCTTCAGTCCATCCCTTGATTACTCTGTTAAGAGGGAAAGAAATTGTTTTGCCACGTTCAACCGATGAATCGAAAACGGTACCATCAGTTAGAGTTCCGTGATAGTGAACTTCTACAGTATCTTCAGCTGTAGGAGAAGCACCCTCACCTTCTTTGATCATTTTGTATGCTAGACCTGATTCAGTTTTTGTAGCACCTTCAGTTTTTACAAAGTTCTCAATGAAAGCAGCACCAGCTTTCTTTTCTTTTTCAGCTACTGCATCCATTCTTGCTTTGAAAACTTCTTGGATTTTGGCCTGATATACACCCATATCAACTTCTGCTTGCTCACCTTTTGAAGCAGCTGCAATCCCTTTGTAAAGAGCAGCGATCTCTTTATCAGATAGGTTTAGACGAGATAGATTTCCACCAAGCATATATCCCATAGCATAGAAAGTTTTATCTTCTTCAGTGCTTAGAGAAACTTTTTTCGGATCGTTAGAATTACAAGAGACTAATGACAGAGTTCCCACAACTAGGGCCGTTGTTAGCCAAGTTTTTTTCATATGAAATTCCTTTGTTGATAAAAAACATTTTTAGTCTAACTTCATTTCAAATTTTTGCCAATGTTAATAATTACCATGTTTTACTCTTCTGTCCCAGTAACAAAATGAGGGCCATGGAACCGACAACTCCCGAGATTAAACCTACTGGTAGCTCTGCACCTTGAAGAGGCACTAAGTAGCAGATCAAATCAATCAACATAAACAGCAATCCATTTATAAAAGCTCCCAGCACAAACTCTCCTTTAAGTCCCATTCGATGAAACCATAAACCTCGAGAAATGATAGGAAGCACCAGACCAAGAAAAGCAAATCCTCCAAAGAGAAAAACAAGTAAGAAGATGCTTATAGAGGTCATCACAAGAAAAAATTGTGACATCTTTTGGTAATTCACTCCAGCCAGGCGAGTTATCTGATCCCCTGTTGAAAAGATTTCTAAATCCTTCCAATAAAATTTAAGGCCAAATAAGAAAATGACGAGGGTTGATAAAATGGGTATGAACTCTTTCCACCCTGCAAAACGAAAGTGTCCAAAGAGAAGTTCAGTAGGAAAATCAAAATTAAATGCTAGAAACAAAAACTGCCAAAGAGAATAAAAAGCTCCAACAAACAAATTCAAACTCAAACCAATAAGAAGAAGTTTTCTAATGCTGAAGTTTCTTTCAGAAAATCTGGAGATATAAAAACCAAATCCGGCAAAGACCACAATCCCCGCAAAAAGCTGAATCGTAAACGGCACTTCTACCTGAAACAGAACCATGGCACTGTGAAAAAGGAGAATCCATAAAACACTAAGAGAATCCAATCCTACAGTGGATGTGGAAGCCAGAATATTTTGAGAGCGTAGTTGAATAAAGCTCCCCATAATGGAAATAAGAGTTCCAGCAATAAAGGATGAGCCTAAGCGAGTTATTTCTTCAAACATATCTTGCCTTTAAAGTTCCCTCTTCAATAAAAAACTCTGACGTTTTTTGAGGAAGTTCACTCAGCCAAGAGCTCTCATGTTCTATTAGTAAAATGAAACTATCATTCATCAGTTCTTTCAAAATTGCCGTTAGATTCCTTTTCCTGTTCATATCCAGATATTGAGAAGGTTCATCAATAATGATCAACTTATTTTTAATACTCAAACCGAGAGCAAGTTTTAAAGATTGATTTTCACCACCTGAAAGCTGATGGAGAGAATGATTTTCAATTTCGTGCAGATTTAAGGCTCTCCAAATTCTTTCGAATAATATTAAATCGAGATGCCTGGGCCGAGCTTTTATAAATATCTTCTTCAGCTCCAGAAGAGTTCTGCTATAAAAATGAACAAGAGGTTGCTGTTCGATGAGGGTCGTTTCCATAGGATAACGCTCCTTAACTACTGCTGCGAAAGTGGATTTACCAATTCCGTTAACACCCTTAATCATGTTTAATGTGCCTTTACTCAGGGTTAGACTCACCTGAACACGGCAATGTGGTAAAAATTTTTCTTCTTCAATAAGAATGTTCATAGACGACCATCATTCTACCCATTAACCTCTTAAGTGTTAATTTTTTTCGGAGGAAGTCTGATCATGAAAATGCTTATCCTTACTCTTCTACTTCTGGGCTGTGCTCAAAAGACCTCTGACCGCTATCGTGAAGGAGATAATACCGGCCAAGCTTCTGCTCTTACAGTAGAGGAAGAAAGACAGCTCAGCTTAGAGGCGTTAAAAGAAATGCAAAAAGATTATCCACCTACTAAAGAGAAAGATCTGCAGGCCTATATAGAAAGAATTGGTAATAAGCTCGTGAAGGCCAACAATCTTGATAATAATCCATATAAATACACCTTCACCGTTGTTGATATGAATCAAGTCAACGCATTTGCCCTTCCTGCAGGAACTATTTTTATTACTATTCCCATCATTGCCATGGCCGACTCTGAAGCAGAAATTGCAGGAGTGCTAGGTCATGAAATAGGACATGTGACAGCAAGACATACCGCTGAAAGAATGTATATTCAGAAAAAAGAACAGAAAAAAACCTGGTTTCTTGGTGGTGTCGGCGCGGCCATTGGGGGAACTGCAGGATACTTCCTAGGTCAAAAACTATGTAAACCCGATGATAAGGAATGTAAGGCCAAGTACACTCTTTATGGAGCTGGTGGCGGAGCAGCTGGCGGTCTTCTCATTCAAAAGTATGGCTTCTTAAAAAACTCCCAGGAAGATGAATTGGAATCAGATCGCGTTGGCTTCAGATATGCGGTTAAGGCCGGTTACGATAAAAATAAAATTGGTGACTTCTATAACAAACTGGCCAAGATGGAAGAAGAATCCAAGAAAGGACAGAATGCTTTAATGGGTTGGCTCACCGATGCCATGTCCACTCACCCACCTTCAAAAAGCCGTGTAGCTCAAGCTAAGGAATTAAGAAGTTCTACTCCTGATAATAAAGGAATCAGCTCGACTTCTGAGTTTCAGCAGATGAAAAAGAAAGCAACTGCTATTATGCAAAGCTATTCTAAAAAATAATCAATTAAGTATTTCACAAACTCAAGCTGAGTATATCCGGGAGTAAGCGCTCCCGGATATTTAACGTTATAAGTTGTCGCTGAAATCTTTTCGATCTTTTTTTCTCCATCATTAAAAGAATCCTGAAGTCCAAAAAAGTAATACTTTTCTCTTAGTGGCGAGAGCAATTTCATGGACCAATTTAGGTATTCAAGTTCTGAAGGATAACTCTCAATAAGTTTTTCTTTTTTTAGCCAATAAACAAACCCATCATTGGCCATCACTGTTTCAGGATATTTTTTATCAATTCTTCCTAGGAAGAAAACACTCTGCTTTATCTTTTTAATATTACTCTTGATAAATTTTTCAAGATTTAGAACTTTCTCTTCAATAGCTTTTATCTGAACGTCACAACCTTTCAAATAGTCAGCAAGCTGAGTACGACTTAATTCAATCACTTCTTGCGGTGTTTTTCTGCGAGAGTCGATTTCAATGGCCTTGATTTTTGGAAAGCGATTAAGAACTTTTCGAAACTCTCTACTTCGATCAAAGAAAACGACCTTATTTTCAAAACTTTTCAGAGTAGATGTTGAAAGATAAATCCCTCCCGGATATCTGGTGTTTTTAAAATCTTTTATCGGATGATAAGTAGAGATACCTTGAACCTGATCAATGACCCCCAATTCATTTAAGTAAGTTGAAATGGGGCCCGAGAGAGAAATAATATTTTTATTAACGAGTTCGCATGCTTTTGTATGAAATGAAAAAAGTGATAAACCACTAATTAAGATTTTGATCCATAAGTTCATTCGCAAGCCTATCACAGTATTCATTTTGAGGATGTCCCCCATGTCCTTTTACCCAAAGCCAGTCCAGTCCTAAGAACTTTTCATTCATCGAATCAAGTCTTTGCCAAAGATCTAAGTTCTCAGGTGGTTTACCATCAGCTTTTTTCCATCCACGAGACTTCCAACCATGAATCCAGGACTTCATGCCTTCCACAAGATATTTGGAATCGGTGATAACTTTTACAGAAGTTAATTTCGGTTCACGTCCCAGAGAAGGAAGTTTTTCTACCAAATGTTCCAGTCCATACAAAGCACCGGATAATTCCATCTTATTATTGGTGGTTTGCATTTCAAATTCTGCTCCTTGAAGCAGAACTTCTCCCGAATGATTTTGGACAAGAAAGGCCCAGGCTCCTGGCCCAGGGTTACCTCTGCATCCTCCATCAGAATAGAGAGCAATGGACATCGGCTCTTGTGCGATTTCTGCAGGTGGAGGTAACTTGTCATTCTCTGAAGCAGAAACAATAACAACATTTCCAACTGCAAGATGAAGTTTTTCTAAACAATCTTCTAACTCTTCATTCATTGCGGAATGTTCTGTCAGAAACTTTTTCGTCATTTTCAAAGAATGAAGTAACTTTTTTTGCATAAAACCTTTAACTACCTGCAACAAAGGCTGAAAGCCTTGGACAATTATCTAACGCAAGAGTATCTTTTCTTCTACTTGAAAACTAGTGAGGAAGACCTTGGATCTTGCATTTTCAATTAAAGTTTATAAACAATATTTCAATTTTGCATCTTCGCATTTCATGATTTTTGAAGATGGTTCAAGAGAACCTCTACATGGTCATAATTACCGAGTTATGCTCAAAGGTGAAGCTCCAAAACTTTCCGGAGATATGGTTTTTGACTTTTTAGATATAAAACCGATCGTTCGCGAAGTTTGTGATTCCCTTGATCATAAACTTTTAATTCCCAAAGATAATCCAAAACTCAAAATTTATACGGATAAGAAGAACTATGTCATTGAAACACCAGATGAGAGTTACTTCTCTATTCCCCAGTCCGATGTATTGCTACTACCAATACTTAATACGAGTGCTGAGAGAATTGCCGTTTATATCTGTAGTGAAATTCGACAAAGAGTAAAAGACCGTTTTGGTTTTAGCTTTAATAACTTAGAAGTGGAGGTTGAAGAAACACCAGGACAATCTGCTGTGTTTGTTCATAGAGAATTATGATTTTTTCAGAAATTGAAAGTGGATTAACAAGAGAAGGCAATAAGATTGCTGCTTTTAAAACCGACGTCAAAGCTTCTAAGTATCTTTACCTCATGGCCGGGGTTCATGGTGATGAAGTTGAAGGCGTTTATGTCATGAAAGAGCTTTTTGAGTGGTTAAAAACTGAACACTCCCTAAAAAACCTTCCTATTGTTGTTATTCCTATTGTTAACGTTGATGGCTACAGAGCTGGAACAAGAGTTAATGCTCACCAAGTTGACCTGAACCGTAATATGCCAACTTCAGATTGGGTAAGCACTGCGACTGAAGCAAAATACAATCCAGGCCCAGAAGCTCTTTCTGAACCAGAAAATCAATTTCTTGTCAGACTTTTTGATAAGTATCCTCCAGGCTTTATTCTTTCCTTTCATACCTGGAAACCCATTCTTAACTATAATGGTGACTGTAAAGACATCGCTGAATTCCTTCACAAGTATAACAACTATCCGATAGATTCAGACATTGGTTACCCTACTCCAGGCTCCCTTGGTGCTTATGGACCGGAAAAATACAACTGCCCAGTTCTCACTTTTGAATGTCCTGAATTAAAGAGTCATAAAGAAACATTAAAAGAGATTTGGGAAGAAAATGAGAAAGGTTTAAAAGACCTCATGCAAAGTGATCTCATTACCAAAAAACTTGCTAACTAATCCCACTCATCATCCCAGAAACATCATTTCTGGGATGATTTTCCTTATTCTTCACATTCACTAAAGAAATAACCAGTAAAAATTACACCCTTAAAGCCCTTTAAGCTGCGGCGCGATATTTAAGTGCTATAGATTCCCTACGGAATGATATTAACTCACAAAAATGAGGAGAGGCCCCATGAAACTTCTAAACCCTTTGATGATTCTTGGACTTATCATTGGCCCATCTACGGTGTTGGCAGCCGACTGGAATAACCATGCTCTCGACTGCGTTGGCAGAAGTGGCGTGGTAAGTATTTTAACTTCTGAAAGAACGAATAAGCTTCACTCAGGCCATGGCCTTGGAGAACTTCAGGCACGCAACTGGGAACTAGGAAACGTTTACGCATATACCTCTCATCTTGTAGCTCCACTTCCTTTAAGAAAAGTCAGCGAAGCTAAGAGATCTGTTTTTACTGGTAAGAAAAAAGGTTTCGGCCTTTATGAAAATCATCAATATATTTTGGATTTAAGAGATACCATTGATGATGGAATGTTTTTGAAAAGTAAAATTACTGGTGAGGTCATGGAGTGTCATGCAAAATACAATGACCTTCCAGGTTGTTGCTAATAGAAATAAAAAGGCCCTCTTTTCGAGGGCTTTTTTTATGATGCTTTTGTAAATTTAATAACTTCAACTGGACAAGCTTCTGCAGCTTCTTGAACACGAAGCCCATCATCTAGAGGAGCGTTCGGTCTGATGATACAAGTATCAGATGTAACTTCGAAAACTTCAGGATAAATATCTTCACAAGCATTACAAACAATACATCCTGGCTCAATCCATACCTTAGAAATGGGGAATGTTGGCTCTTTCTCTACAGGAGCTCCACCAGCAGCAGCTCCAGCTCCTGCAGCAGCAAACTCTCCGGCGAACATAGGGTTCGTTGCAATTTTAAGAGCAGGACCTTTACCAGGAACAGTATCAGCAATGAAGCTTCTCATTGGAATATCAATTGGAGATTTAGAAACTTTTGGAGCATCAAGTTTATTCTTTTCTTTAAACTCCGCTACAGTCATTTGCGCTTCCGCAACAAGTTTTTTGAACTTTGGTCCCTTCATTTCAAATTGGAAAGAAACACCATCTTTGCGAGAACCAACTTCAACCATGATCGATGCATTTTCAAAATTTTTCTGTCCTAGAAGATCAATGTAACCTGGCCCCATATCAACTTCAGTTGCGAAAGAAGATGAGAAACCATCAAATGCTTTAGAAACTTCAAGTTGAGAAGGAGATCCAAATGGATTGAACATACGAATTTTTACATAATCCATTTTTGCCGGCTCTTTAGCAGAGTTCCACTTGAAACCGAAAGCGAACATATTTCCACTTTGGACCGTTTTTAAGAATGTAATTCTTGGCTTACCAAAGAGTGTCTCGAATGCTCCAAACAATAAACTGATTACGGCTAGCCCCACTACTAAATTGAGAACTAAGAAGAGGGCAATTCCCATGGCTATTAAGCTAGTTGACACTGTTATCTCCTACATTATCACTGTTTAAATACTGACAAATTATAGCTCAAAGCATACACAATTAGAACGAAAACTTGCGTCTAATTCTTGCTAGTTTTGTCAGTTTTTCGCTAGAATGGCGGGATGTCAATTCTATTACAAATTAAAGCAGCTATTATTACTTTATTTTTATTGGTTTTCATGCTCTTTCCCGCATGTTTTCTAGCTGCCCCATTCCCTCTGAAATATCGCCTAAAGTTTATTTGTCCATTTTGGAAGATATTTGCCACTCTCGTGCTCAAGTGGGGAACCCACTCCAAGCTTGATATCCAAGAAGATAATCGCTCTCCAGAATTCAAAACAAATCCGAGCTATGGGCTTTACATTGCTAATCACCAAAGCTTTGTTGATATCCCCTTAATGGCCACCATGTTTCAAATTCCACCTATCATGAAAAAAGAAGTGCTC
>DATGND010000206.1:0-4449 GCA_035306925.1 Bacteriovoracaceae bacterium
CCAGTAGCCACGAAAGTTTAGAGACCATCGGAGTCGATTCGAGAAGATAATCGACAACCTCTTTACCCTTTAAGACTTTATTCTCATCCACAAGAAGATGAACCTGCAGCTGACACTCCTCCTTATCCAGAATAGGAAAAGTTTCAAAAATTTTATCATCGCTCAGAGGAACAAATGATATACTCTTGTTCATCATTTCAAGGCCTTGTTTGAAACGAAGGCAAAGTGGACAATCAGGATCAAATATTAGTAGTGGTAATTGGTATTTCATATCACTCATTATACCATCCTTTCAAAGAAGTGAGTATTTTATGAAGAGAAGAGAATTTTTACAATTTCTAGGCTTAACTACTGTTGGTGCACAGTTACTCAATTTAACTGCTTGTGGAACACGAAGCCCTGCTCCTTATAAAGTGAAAGGATTAAAGCCTAGCACCCTTGATCGAGTTGAGTTTTTGGAAGGAATGAACTTTCAATTTCTTATCAAAGAAAGAGAACCAATCGGCCCAGGGATTGAGTTTGGTTTTAACAACGACTACATCGCTTTCTTTCCCTTAGAAAAAGATAAGGCTATCCTATGGGTGAATCATGAGTACATTGATCCTTACATGATTAACGGATGGGAAAGAACGAAAGAAAATGTTGATTTAGAAAGAACCCTCGTGGGTGGCTCTCTCCTGGAAATTAATCGTCAAAACGGACAGTGGAAAGTTGTTCCAAACTCTAAGTATAACCGCCGTCTCGACGCCAATACTCCTATCCCTTTTGAGTGGAAAGAAAAAATTGAAAATAGCTCAATTGCCATTGGAACTATGGCCAACTGTGCAGGCTCTATTACTCCTTGGGGAACAATCCTTACCTGTGAAGAAAATTACGATAACTTCTGGGGCGACCGAAACTTTGATAAACAACCAACAGATAAAAGTTGGGTGAAGTGGGAACGTTTTTATAATCACCCTCCTGAGCATTATGGATGGGTGGTGGAAGTTCAGCCTCTTACAGGAAAGGCCAAAAAATTAGTGTCCCTTGGACGTTGTGCTCATGAATGTGCAGCGACTATTATTTCCAAAAAGGGACATGCTGTAAGCTATACCGGTGACGATAAAAATGATGAGCATCTTTATAAGTTCATTTCAAAGTCTAAAGACTCTCTTGCTGAAGGAGAACTCTTTGTTGCTGATATCAAAAACGGTCGCTGGATAAGCCTGGATATTGAAAAACAGCCTGAACTAAAGAAACGTTTTAAGACTCAAACCAACGTTCAGATCTATGTTCGTGAAGCGGCTAAAATGGTTGGCGCTACTCCACTTGCTCGACCTGAAGATATTGAGTTTGATCCAGTCAGTGGAAATATTTTTGTGGCCCTCACCAACAATAAACCGAAAAATAATTTTCACGGCTCCATTCTTAAAATCACTGAAGATAATGGAGACTATGAGTCTCTGACTTTTAAAGCACAGGAGTTTTTAGCAGGTGGAACCGAAGAAGGTTTCAGCTCTCCTGATAACTTGATCTTTGATAAGGCCGGAAACCTGTGGTTTACCACAGACATTGCTGGCTGGGACAAAGATAAACTTCCTTATAAAAAATACGGAAATAACTCTCTGTTTGTTTTCCTCAGAAACTCAGGTGAAATTCTTCGTGTGGCCAATGCTCCTATCGATGCTGAGTTTACCGGACCGATGTTTGATAGTGAATTTAAAACCTTGTTTCTATCAGTTCAGCACCCGGGGGAAACTTCATCAACTTACAATAAATACACTAGCACCTGGCCTACAGGCACTAAGCCACAAAATGCCGTTATCACTGTTACAGGGCCAATGCTGGATAAAATTGTGAATGGACAAGTATGAAAAAAGAAAAGATGAAATCTCGTATTGAGATTTTTATATGTAACCACAAAAGAGAAAATACTGAAGACTGCTTTCACAAAGGTGGAAAAGACCTTACCGACGTGGTTAAGAAATGGGCAAAGGGAAACTACCCTAATGACGTGAAAGTTTATCGCAGTGGTTGTTTGGGTAAATGCGAAGATGGCATAGCCATCTGCACTTACCCTCAAAAAGATTTTCTTTTAGATGTAAAAAAAGAGGATGTGGAAGAAGTAAAGGATTATATCAAGAATCTAATTTCTTAAGCTTTTCTTCGATCTCTTCAATGGTTGAAGGACTGTATTCTTTTTCCTTCATCAACTCTACTAAAGTGGTGTAAAGCCTCTTATCCTCAAAGCCAAGATTATAGATATCAAGACCTAACTTGATGATCTGATCCTTATCTGTCATCTGACGACTACTGATAAGGAAAGAAGAAATCCTAAAGTCTTCTGTGTCCATGCTTCCTGATGGGAAACGACGTAAAAAGCGATGAGCTTCATCCACTTTATCGTGATCAATAAGAATGGTAATGATGGATCTTAAAAACTGCGGGAACTCAAAGCAAGAGACAGCTACTTTATCAAAAAAGTTCATAGCACGATCAAAATGCCCCATACTAATATAGTATTTCCCAGCGATGAAAAGACCCGCCCCTAAACGCTTCGTTAACTCAGCATCCCTTTCATCTAGTTCTTTATAAACATCATAAAACTTATCAAAATCTTCGAAGTTTCGAGTAAGAATCGCCAGTCGAATAATTTGTTCAAATCTTTCCGTATTCGTAGGGAAATATTCGATGATCTTTTTTACGACCCTATAAGCTTCTTCTGTTTTATTTTCTTCTCGATAAAGATCATAAAGCCCCATGAGACATTTGAAATGAATCTCATTGAAGTTAAGACCTGCTTCATAGGAGACTTCTGCACCCTGATAAACCTTTTTTAAGTAGTTCGCCTGTCCGAGATAGAACATGGCAAGACTTGGCTTCTCATTCAACGTACAAGCTTCTTTAAAAATACTGATGGCCTTATCAAAGTCCGCACTTTTCAGAACAGTTTTTCCCTCCTCGATTTTTTTAATGTAATCAGGAGGATTCACTTTAAAAGTAATAGTGGCCAGTAAGTTCTCATGAACACTTTGAATGGTATAAGGCTTGATAATAAAACTATCCACATCTTCTTCAGCAGCTTTGGCCACTACCGTTTGCGACATATTGGAAGTCACAAGTATGAGACATGGAAATTTCTCTTCTGGTCTTTCTCTTCTTATTTTTTTAAACAGATCAAAACCTGAGCCCCCGCTAATAAGGTATTCAGAGAGGATGATTCCAATATTTTTTGATTCAAATAATTCAATGGCTTCATCCAGGTGACTGGCCGTATGAATCATCTGACGTTTAGCCCCGAGATCAAAGAAAATCTTCATTAATCTATTACGAGAAGAGGCATTCTTATCAATAATAAGAATTTCATTCTCCTCAATGAATTTTCTAAAAATCTCCTTTCTTTCCTGAGGCTTCATTAAAGGCCCTTCACCTTCTTCAAAAAGTGGGCAATGTTTTGCTCTCTTTTTTGAAAAACTTTCAACATGATTTCAAACTCTTTTAGATGGCTCTCAATTCTTAGAGTTAATTGATACTCTCCATCTTCTTCTTCGATGCTAATAATTTCAGTTTTTAAACGTAGTCCTTTCTTCTCATCAAGATAACTCGATCTGAATTCAAGAGTAAGACTATTGTCTTCAGGAAGGACTTTACTTGTAAGATAAATCTCTCGGTCAAAATAATCAACGAACTCACACTCTATATACTTGTCCCCTTCATAAAGTCTGAATGAAACGACAGGTGCTTCAGTCATCACTTCAAGGGGTGAGCGGTTTTTAATTTCTTGAACTTCCTGAACTGGATAAAGTCGATGCTTTGTATTCTTCTTCAAGACAACCTTATCTGAATCAGAAAACAGATCTTCATAGGTCTGATGACTTGCTACCTTGCCATCGCGATCATTGATCTCACTTACCAAAGTTGAAAGATGAGTTTCTTCTGAAGCTAGGAAATTCTCTCCTGTAAAAAAGTGATCCACCGATAATCTCTGGGCCGCTTCAAGAAGCTTTCCACCCTGCTGAAAATCAACCAGCACAATTGTATGGGGTGTGTTCTTCAGAGCAGTTCTCTTCTTCTGATAGAAGCTGATGATCTGCAACAGATCTTCCTTAGAACTTAGACCACAAAGAATAAGGGCGTGATCAGAACCTGTCAGATCATCAAGAAGGTTCTGTGCCGTTTCATAGGTATTAATTTTTTGATCTTCCCAGTTGTTTAGACTATCGGGGAAGCGAAATTTATATATTGTGAGGTTTGCCATCCTAAGACTCTTAATGTATTGATTTCTAATCCTCATTTTAAGCCATGGCCACCGTTAACTCTATGAGGAAAAATCGCCCATTAAACTGTTCCTTCCCAACCAAATCAATTCTAGTAGAATAGGATTAAAAGAAAGAATTTATATGGAAGAAAACGAAAATCTTGAACCAGAAAATCAGGAAATCCTAGAAGAACTGTCCGAGCAAGGGAAGA
>DATGND010000207.1:0-6581 GCA_035306925.1 Bacteriovoracaceae bacterium
AAAAGTTTTTTACTTTAATCGAGATGATAATGAGCTTGAATCGTATCAGATTGCCAAAGAGATTATTGCCAGTAATGCGGATGAAATCATCTTCATTGATCATACTCCTCATCCGGCCAATATTATCAGAAGACTTCACCAAATCTCTCCTGCCTACAAACCAACCCTAAGTTTTCATATTTTTGGAGATTTCGTTCTCCACTCTGCTCAGTGGTATGAATTAAGCGGGATTCTTCAGAACTATCCTTTGAACTTTATCTGTGCTTCTAACAAGCAACAAGACCTCATTGCAAGCTTTCTTAATAACACCCAAAATTCATCTCTCACCCCTTTCCCTGTAATGGAAGACGCCTTCTATTTTAATGAAGAAGAAAGACGAGCTACTCGAGAAAAATGGGGGCTTAAGGATACTGATTTTTTATTTTTATATACAGGTCGAGTTTCACAACAAAAGAACGTACTGGAACTCGTAAAAGCCTTTAATAGCTGTTTAAAGCTATCTAATGATGAAGCCTATCTTTATTTCGCTGGCCCCTTTGATGACATGGGAATTCCATACAAGGGTCAAGATAATCCCCATGGAGCGTACTTCCAACGATGGGAGAATATCCACCAATCCATTAATCAAAACAATATAAAATATATTTTTAATCTCAATGCTACTGAATTGCGCCAGGCCTATAATGCCGCAGACTACTTTATCAGCTTAAGCACACACAATGATGAAGACTTTGGTATGTCTCCAGCAGAAGCAGCCCTATGTGGACTTCCTCTTATTTTATCAGATTGGGGAGGATACTCTTCATTTAAAACCTGGTTAAAGGATGACTGTACTCTGGTACCTATTAATTTGGATGATTTAAGACCACTTCCTGATCTTTCAAACTTTCGAAAACAACTCTATAAATCCTTAAATCAAAAACCATCTCTACAGCAAAGAGAGGTGATTTCACAAAAAGCTCAAAGAGCTTTTTCCATTAATGCTGTATCTCAAATGAATAAGAAGAGGCTCTCACAAGCAGCACCACCTTTATTTGAAGGATTTAATTCTCATTTCTATAAATTAAGTGCTATTTTTAAATCTTCTCCATATTCACCATTCAATGGTTCTTTTGGGAAGTTCTCTAGTTTTTATTTTGATATCTATGCTCCTTACATGGAGAAGTCACCATGAATCCAAACTTGAATTTAATTAATCCTGTCTCACAAGATGAAATATTTGCGATGAATAACACTGAAAAGTGGAAAACATCCGCACTCAATGCAGAAGAGTTTCAAAACTATATTCTTCAGCACTCTCAATATTATTTTTCATCACTTAATAATATCTTTCTTTTCATGCTTAAGGATCTGGCTTCCCTAAGCTACTTTGATAAAGTCTTCGTACGAGACGGAGCTCTTTCACTAGGGTTATTCTTTCTACAAAACCCTAGTCCCAGACAACTGCGCACAAAACTCATTATCGATTTTAACCTTGCCTACCTCGTTCCAACTGAGTGGAGTGAGAATGTCCTCTTCTCACAGTTTAATTTAGACGAGCTAAATCCCAAATCTCGTAACTCTCTCATTATTACTTTTCATCCGGATCAACTTCATACTCCTAAAGATATTTTTCGAGAAAAGATTAAATCTATTCAAATGAAAGATTCTTATCAGAAAATTATCCTCTTAATGACAGACCCAAGGGCCTATGAACACCAAGGTTTTATTAATCCGGGTGTCATCGAAAAAACAGTCATTCTCCAGGAAGAATTGAAACGACCTGTGATATCGCAGGACCTCAGGTCTCTTTCGCCTCTAGAAATCTCTCAGGCAGACTTTATTGAAATCAATCCTTACAAATTTCTGTTCAATGACTGCTTTATTACGTGGACCCTGACCTATCACGGAGCACAGCCACTTCATTTAAAAAGAGAGTTCAATCCACTCTTTAAACCAATGCAGAGTTTTAAGTTTTCTCCTTATCACTCCGTACTCATTGGACAACCAGTGAAAAGTTCAGGAGTCCTCTTAACACAAGAAGAGCTGGAAATTTTCACCTTCGATCAGAATATACCTGGGGATTTTATGATCAACCTTTGTTCCGATGGCTTTAAGAAATATATTTTTGAACTCGCTCAAGAACATGCAGATACTTATCGTTAATATCCTCTCGAAACTTCCTGCTAGCCTAGTGCTGCTGCCTTATCATTTGGCAAACTTCATTGTTGTGACAATGGCTTCTTTGCTTCAACTCAAATGTTGGGCCAGAAATAGCTACTATTTCAAAAATATTGTTCCAGGATTAAGTGATATCGATTTCACACTCTTTATTCCATCCTCATCTCCTGAATCAACTCTTCAACTCTTTCTTACTTCCTATAAGGATTTAAAAAAAATTATTCCAATATTGGGAGAAGTTAATATTTATAAAGAAAAAGAACTACCCCTGATTGAAAAACTCATCAATAGCTATGAACTCAAAAGAGATCCTCTGCTTACTCAGAACTATCTGCGTTCTAAAAAAGCAGATGACTTAGAAAAGATTGTTTACATGCTAAGAATGATTGAGTCAGACTTCAAAAGTATTACTCAGAGAAGTCACTTAAGAAGAAAGAAATGGACATTCCATTTTAAAGAAATTGGACTTACCCCTCCGGAAAACTTTGATCTTAGAAGTATCATCAACTCTCTCGATACCCTTACCCAAGAGTTTATTCTCAGTTCTCAACTGGAAACGATTCTAAGCAAAATGGCAAAAGGTCATATTTCTTTGATCTATGATGAAGCCACAACCATCGAACAGATGAAACCAATAATTCTCCTCTACCCACATCGCTGGCTTGTCTATTCCAATGGACTTAATCAGACTGAGCACTATTTAGAACAGATTGAATTTAATACATCTGAAGAGAATCTTATTTTATCCCATATTAGATGGGAGCTATTTGGCTTGATCACCCAGAGACATAACCTCTCCAAAGAAAGCAATCTCAGTAACTATCTAGAAATGATTATAAAGTTTTTGGATAAAATAAAAGGGCCTCACCAAGAAAGTCGGGAGGCCCTTATACAGATGGTTAAAGATCTTCAATTATTAATGATTAATGATTTTTCTGACTCAAAGAATCTATCTTCTCTTCCAGCTCTTTGATCTTCTCGGCTTGCTGATTGGTAACAGAGATAAGTTCCTTGATCCCTGATAACAATACAGGAGTTAACCCAGAGTAATTAACATACTTAAGTCCGTTCTCATCTTCTTTAACAAGCTGAGGAAGGATTTTTTCTAAATCTTGGGCCATTACCCCAATCTGCTCACCATGAGGAAGCTTCACTTCAGAGAACTCATCCACTTTGTAGTGGTATTTATAAACATTAAGATTAGCAAGAGTGCTTAGAGGAAGATTAAAATTCTGAATTTCTTCTTTAAAGCGTACGTCAGAACCTGCGAAAACATCTAAGTAAACGTTGTCGTTTAGAACTTCTGCTTCAATATCTTCTAATTTATACTCCGTGATTCCGCCAAAACGGTACTCTTTATTTTCGTTTCCTGAATTGTCCTTAGAAGATGGGTCTTTAACTTTTTCAGTCATAATACTTCCTTCATAAAAATTAAGTACATTCAATTTTATCATCACTCTGTTTTACGGGCCAGAAGATTGTCCGCAACCCCCTTCTTAAGGTTGATCGTAATTTCAAAACCTTAGCAAAAGAGCTTATCCCAGGAGAACCTCGACAATATTAGAAGTCATTTCTCGAATGACTTTTGCTTCAACATCATAAGGAATGGCCATCCTGATTATGCTTGAAAGATGAATCCTGTCCTTAGTAGGTAAATCCCTTTCCCCTAAAAGATGTTGCCAGTGCCAATAACAATGGGCGGGCCTGGCATACAGAGGAGTAGTTAAAATCCCTTTTTCAGTAAGCTTCCGGGATACTTCACTGGCCATCAATGGATCTGATACCTTGATATGTAGGTGAGTACTACAATCACCTGCTGGATCATCAGAAAAAATGATCTGTCCATTTAGTGCCTGAAGTCCTTCTAATAGGAGTTTCTTATTTGTTCTTAATTGGTGAATGATGCCATCAAGTCTTTTGAATTGCTCTGTCAAAATGGCTGCGGAAATTTCAGATATTCTCATGGAATATCCCACCTCATAAGGAATGGATGAAAGGTAATCCTTTAGCGTCATCCCAAAGCTGTTAGGGATATCATGAAGCATGAGAGCTTTTCTATAGGGAACTTCACTGGCAAAAGAGACCAGTCCACCTTCCCCGCAAGATATGATCTTATCGACGTTAAAGGAGAAGCACCCAGCATCGGCTAACCCGCCTAGCTTTTGCCCCTTATAACTTCCTCCTATGGCCTGAGCAACATCTTCTATAATGATAAGGTTATGCTTCTTAGCGATGGCCAAAATCCCATCCATATTTGCTGGCAAACCATCCATGTGCACCGGAATAATAGCCTTAGTCTTTTCGTTAACTTTATTTTCTAAAGAGTCAGGATCGAGGGTTAATCCATTTCCCACACTACAAATAACAGGGGTCGCTCCAACAGCAATAACAGCAGCGATAGTTGCCACAAATGTATAGGAAGGGACTAAAACCTCATCCCCTTTTTCTATTCCTAAAGACCTAAGGGCAAGTATGAGAGCATTGGTTCCACTAGTGAGTAAAAGAGAATGTTTCATTCCTAAATACTCTGAAAAGCGGCTTTCCAGTTCTGTAGAAAGTGTGGGCACATTAGGGCCTTGATATCTAAAGAACTTTCTTGTCTTAAAAAGATTCTCCAGAGCAGAAAGCTCTTCTTTACCAATATCGTACACTTGCTATCCTTTTACCCATTCTTCTACTTGAGAAGCAGCTATTTTTGGCTTTTAATTGTATAATTATACTAGAATAACTTGAGGAGCAAAACTATTTAACTGAATCGTTAATATATGCTCCTTCTCTCTGGAGATCTACATTGGAGAAAAGATGCCTTCAAAAATAAATATCCATACCGAATGGGGGCCACTTAAAGAGGTAATCGTTGGATCCATCTTCAACACAAGTGATCACAATGTTGATCTTTCTTTTAAAGTTTTCTTTAACGATAACATCAAAGATATTCTTCTAAAAAAATCAATTTCTCTGCAAAAAAAATTAAGCGAAGAAAGACAAGAAGATTTAGACAACCTGGCCGAAGTCTTAAACGGTTTGGGAATTAAGGTACACCGTCCGCAAAAGCTTCATGAAGTTAAAGAATTTAAAACACCCAACTTCACCGAGCACACCTCTCCTTGTGACAACCCTCGAGACCAAGTTCTTATTCTAGGAAATAAGATTATTGAGACTCCTTGTATCTGGAGAAAAAGATACTTTGAAAATGATCTCTTAAAAGAAATCTTCTATCCCTTCTTTTTAAATGGTGCTCCCTGGATCTGTGCACCCAGACCCATGATGAAAGATGAGTCTTATGATTTGAGTTATTCAAAAAGTAACATCAACATTGAGGAAGAACTAAAACAAAATCAAGATAGCAATAAGTTTGAAATCATGTTTGATGCTGCTCAATGCTTAAAGTTTGGTAAAGACATCCTTATGAATGTCTCTAATAAGAATCACGAACTAGGTCTTCAGTGGCTTAAAAGCATTATTGGTAATGAGTACCGCATTCACCCTGTACATCTTTGCGATCATCATATTGATGGAATGCTGATGCCAATTGCACCTAATAGGCTCCTCATCAACATGGGGACAATGCCACAAAAAATATCTCTTCTACCGAAACAACTCCAGGATTGGGAAATGATCCAAGTTGATCTGGCCTGTAGAGAGCAATATGAAACAAACCTTGCCAGTACTAATATCTATACCAATGTTTTTCCTATTGCTCCTAACAAGATTATTACTTTCAATGAAAGTACATCCCCAGATCCACTGTTTGCTAAGAAACTAGAGAAAAATAAGATCGACTTTATTCATGTAAGGCTCAGACATTCACGTCTTTTTGGAGGAGGTGCTCACTGTGCAACACTTGACCTATATAGAGAAGAAACTCTAGAAGACTACTTTTCATGACAACTTGTTTAGCACCATTTAATCAATTATATATTCACTCCTCAGGGGAGGTTTACCCCTGTAATTTTCTCCAAAACAATCCTCTTTTCAAACTAGGCCACATTCAGGAAAAAACTCTTCAGGAAATCTGGGAGGGAGAAGAAATAAAAAGTTTCAGGAAGCAACACTTGGAAAATCTCCCCGAAAGATGCAAGCACAATCAGGAGACCTTTTTCTGCTATCAAACCAATTTACGAACTAATTTCAGCCTAGACACACAAAAACTAAAACGCCTTGATATCATGCTTGATTCACGATGCAATCTGGCCTGTATTATGTGTACCAATATCTATGACAAGACTGGTGGGTTACGAGGAGATTTCTTCTGGGAAAACAATGATGATATTTTTAAACAAATTGATGAATTGGAGTTAGTGGGAGGAGAACCAGTTATATCACCATACTTTGACAGGATTGTAAAACGAGTCTCCTCAATTAATCCCCATTGCAACTGGTTAATAACAACAAATGCTCATTACAAACTAACACCCCAG
>DATGND010000208.1:0-4916 GCA_035306925.1 Bacteriovoracaceae bacterium
AAACTGGATTTATGAAACTCATATACATTCACGGTGGACCAGGGCTCAACTCTGAGCCTGAAAAAAACATTTTCCCTTCAACTAACAATTTTAAATTTATTTTTTGGAATGAGCCCATTGTCTCTAACACCTCTAAGAGCAGTGCTTATGCAAACTGGCTTCAATCTGTTGAAGATTGTATTAACCAGGAAGCTCGTGACGGTAAAGTCATAGTCATGGGGCACTCTTTTGGGGCCTTTGCTCTTAATGAGATTCTTCCACGTATTTCTAGTCAGATTCATAAGGTCATCCTGGTTTCCCCCATTTTTGATCTTTTAACTTTGGACCTAAATATTATGAATTTAGCTATCAAGCTATTAGAAGAAACAGGTGCAAGAGATCAGGCCCTATTCTTTGAGCTCAAAAAAAATGAAATGAAGAGCATGACGAATTCTAAGAGAGTCGAAATTTTGGCCCAAGCTCTTAATATTGATGGTCTTCTTCTTCACTATTGGAAGAAACAGGACTCGGCGAAAAGCTACCATCAATATCTGGAAAAAAGGCCAGTTAGCTTCGATTCTTTTATGATGGTGCGAAAGAGTATACAAGAGGATCGGCTTCGCCACTCCTTTTCCGGGGCAGTTAGTATTTTCTATGGAAAGTATGATCCTGTCTCTTCCTTGTTTCAAAATCAACAGCTTCAGGATCAGCTTTATCCCAATGCCGAAACATTTATATTAGATCATTCTGGCCACTACCCCCATTTGGAGGAAAGTGAAAATTTATTTAGTCAGATCAATATTTAGGATCTTTTTGACGAGTTTTAGAAGTTTATCCACATCCTTTTCTCCCACATAAAAGGTAGTGTCATCTAATACCCGTTGGGCTCGATTGATTTGAGTATCGTTAAAGGATGTAAAATAAATAATGGGTGTCTCAACCTTTAAACTTCTGACTTCAAACCCAAAAAGAATCCCGCTCTTCTTAGGCATATCGATATCACAGATAACGAGATCAAATTTCTCTTTTTGAATGAACTCCAAGGCCTTCACTCCGTCTTCAGCTACAACAACGTCCGCTTCTGAATTTTGTGAAAAAATAAATTGGAGCATTTCAACGATAACTACAGAATCATCCGCAACAAGAATTCTCTTTTTCTGCATAAAACTAACTGCTTCCCCAACAAAATTTAGATTCAAGTGATTTTCACGCTGTTCTATTATCGTTATATTAAAAAAATAGTCGTTAACTACTAACCTTGTTTGAGAAAAGCACAAACATAATTGCAGAATCTGCAATTCTTAATCAATTTAACTTAAAGGGAGGCAATTAAGTTGACAGCCGTTACATTCCCTCGCTCTAATCTTGGAAAAATTCTGAACTATCTTCTACTTTCCAGTAATATGGATCAAAAGTGGTTAGCCGAGTGCTTATCTATCTCCCCTTCCAAAGTTTCCCGGATGATCAATGGGACGATTTCTCCCGGCATTGAGTTCTGGCACAAGGTCAGTGTGATGTTTGGAATTAATTTCGATGCCATTCAAACAGGTATTATTACCACTTATGAACAGGACAGTGACCTTGTTCTAAAACGACTGGCCCCTTTAAGAAAAAATAATTTCACTCTAGGAAATGCCCTAATGATGCATAAATCAGTTTTTATTCATTATTGGGGAGAAGATAAGTTCAATGAATTCTGTCACTCACTAAAAATCAATCCCATGATTTTTGTTAATGCTAACAATCCCAGCAATCTAGACTTCACTCTCAGAATGATTCAGTACTCGATATTAAAGGGAAAAATTAAATCCTTAGCAGACATTGAATCTTACGCGAATCTTGCCTACGACTCTCTTTCTAAAAGAGAAAGACTCCACTTCCTCTATTCTAAAACACCCAGCGTAGAAAAAGTGGCCAACTTTATAAGTAATATTGAAGATCAATATGAAAAAAACCATCACTATCAAGTGGAGGATTTAAGCATCAAAGAACAATGGATCGAAATATCTTTTTGGCCTAAAGAGCATGTAGACTTACAGTTTTATATTCATGACCCGATTTTGGGTAATAGCTATGAAAAATATGTTCAATTTTATCTAGCTCGTTTTATGAACGCTAAATCAACTCAAACTCAACAAAGCCTTTTTAAAGGGGATTCAAAGTGTACCTTCAGACTTCAACGACTTTGAGCCCTAACATTGTTATAAAAAATCTCTTCTCCTATCTTTACCAGAACCTCTCAGAGAAAGAGCTTTCCTCTATCCTGGAAATTCCTATTACCAAACTGGAGCTTAGTAGGAAAGAAGGCCTGTTAGATTTTGATACATTTGCGAAGTTAAAAGAGAAATGTGGCTTCTCTTATGCAAACTTATACCATAAGGGTCTCGACCACGACTGTATCCTTGCCAGACTTACTCAACAATCCTTACCTATCCCCAAGAGATACACAACCTGTGCCTATTCGTCCCGCATGAATTCACATAATATCCTTCTTAATCTCTCTCCAGAGATACGTGAAGATGCTATCAATTTTCTGCAGATCGAAGGCCATTATTTTTATTCACCTCAAAACATAACAAATAAAATTTCCACAATAATCAACTCAGACCTGCTTAAGTATCTAGTGGAATGCCATCTCTTTCAACCTCAGGACATTTATAAACTTGGTCAAATGAGCGGCTTTTATAATTTAAATCTTCCTTTTGGATATTCTTTTAAAGGCCTCTCTTTAAAAGAAAGTTTTGAAAAAGTTACTGATGAAATTGTTAAGCATTTTGAGACCAGCTTTAAATATGAGTTAATATCACTCACTCACAACAAGGCCATCATCAGAAAGCATTTTTCAGAAAAAATGAAAGAACAACTCAATCAAAAGACTTATTCCAATCAGTACCTTTGTAAATATATCGAAGGATCATTCAGCGCCATTGCTCTCTATACAACAAGAAGATTTGTGAGGACTTCGCAGGAAAGATGCGCTTTTAGTGGTGACTCTTATAGTGAGTTTCACATTTACCTTGATGAGTTAAGTGGCTAAGTTGATAGGTTTGAGAAGAGTCTTTTGAAATATGGATTCTATTTTCCCACATTGCTGAATAACGGTGTGCTATTTCTAAAAAATCTGGAGAAAAACTTTCTTTATAAAGAATGTAAGCTTCAGATTGTCCTAAAGAATCCACAATGACTTTTGTGGGTAGAATATTCTTCATCCCCATTTGCTCACAGTATTTATAGGCCTGGCGATTGAGCATCCCAAAGAGAACGAACTCTTCAATTCCAAAAAACTCGCAGGAGTTGACTAAGGCACAGACTCCTGCCCCCCAAAGTAAAGAAGACATATCCTTAGTCCAATTGACTTCCACGCTTTTAGAACGTGAGCCCAGATAGGCCAGTTTTTTACCTTGCTCCATTTTGTTTTTAACGAAATTTTCTAGTTTATGATACTCAGCCGTATGCCCATACCTTTTTTCCAGCATCGAAAAAAGAGGGAAAGAGATTTTAAATTTTTGACAGGTTTCAAAACTTGTTATTTTAAAAGAGTAAATCGGCTCAAATGTTTCTCCATCTTTTTTACAAATCAAAACGAGCTCTGAAAGAAAATCTTCTTCTCCTAAAGGGAATACTCCTTCCCCATAATCTTGCAAATAAGAATTAATTCGTGTTCCTATAACTTTTCCAAACAACTCCCTTGCAAGAGGATTATTCCTTAGAGTGAAGTAAGGAGCATCCATTGTAATGATTTGTAAATCACTCTGGCTCACTTTCTTCCCCAGGCAAGAAACTTATTGAAAAATAAAACGTTTCCATTAGTTTCAATTTTCTTCATTTCCTCCAAATAAAGATGAAAGAATTCATCAAAGACTTCTTCTCCACCAAGAATTTTAGAGAAAGGTTCTTTAGCTCCTACCAATCTGGTAAAATTATTCTGAATTTCTTTTTGTATTTCTTCGCTCTCATTAAAAAGATGAATAGAAGCATCCCATGAAATATTTTTAAAACCGGCCTGATTCAGAATTGATGGAAGTTTCCTACCGACGAATAAATCAAAATCTAATTTCTTCTCAAGTAAGGAAAGGAGTTCATTAAAGCGAGAATTGGCCGTCCAAAAGTTTTGAAAGACACCATCGAGATCAATCAGATAAACGATTCCACCAGGCCTTAAAACTCTCTTTAACTCATGACAAATCTCGATTGGATTCTTTAGATATTCAAAAACGTAACGGCTTATAACAACATCAAAAGTCCCCTCTGCAAAAGGTAAACTTCCAAGGTCTGAAAGATGGTAGGTAATTCGCTCTGACTGGGTATTAAGATTTTGGGCCTGTTGAATTCTAAGATCAGAATAATCACAGGCATCAATTGTTATATTGGGAACTTTTTTAATAAGAAATTTTGAAAGAACCCCTGAACCGCAACCTGCATCAAGAACCCTATCTCCAGGACGAAGGTCCAAGTGTCGAAGTTCATCTTCGAGGGAATAAGCCTTCTGTAAAACCTGATCTTCAAGTCTTTTGAACTCTTTTGGATTATCCAAAACATAATCTTGTTGATTGTAATTCAAGTTCATATTTCCTCCATGAAATATCATTAAAAATTATAAAGTCTTTCAGAATTCAGAGGACTTAATTTTTTATTAAGCCTTCTTTAAAACTATAAACTGCTCCCTTATATTGGTGTTCATTAGTTAAAGAAGATCTTCTTTACCGATCTTTTATTTTTACCCTAAGCACTATAAGAAGCTATTAACGAACACTTATCCTTAATGATGTTGACTAAAGTTTTGCATCTAAGGGGGGATGAATAAATTTTGTCCAAACCCCGACTGCGCATTTCCCTTCAATCTCATCCGAGACGGCTATTTTCGGCGAAAAGATGACTCAAAAAAAGTGCAACGATTTCGTTGTAGAACCTGCGGTAAGCGTTTTTCAAATGCGACT
>DATGND010000209.1:0-8596 GCA_035306925.1 Bacteriovoracaceae bacterium
TATAAATCAGAAAATTAGAAAACTTCGTCGTCCGACTTAATCTTTGATCAGTTTGATTTCAACATCGTCTTTAACTTTAGCGCGACAGCTGAGTCTAATGACTAATGGTTGTAATCCTGATTGCACTCTTTCTTCGTTTAAAGCATCAATAGTGTTTTGTTCAACAGCTCCTGCTGGATGAAGGGCGTCAGGATTAATGACTTCAACACGACACGCACCACAAGAACCCGCAAGACAACCATGAGGAAGTTTATATCCCTGAGTATCCAGAGCATCATGAAGAATATCATCTTGAGAAATTTCAAACACTTGGTTGGTATCTAAGAGTGACACTTTTGGCATTAAAAACATCCTTGTCAAATGCTAATGAGAGGCAGAAACTTTCTTCAAAGTTAAAGTTTAACTGAACTTAAGATTCTGGTCACTGCAAAAGTGACAGAGGAGGCCGACATGTTAACTCTGGAAAAAATGTATTCAATGGGACATGAGGAAGTTGTTTTTGTCCAAGATAAAAACTGCGGTTTAAAGGCCATTATTGGCATTCATGATACAACCCTGGGTCCTGCTCTGGGTGGAACTCGTCTTTGGCCGTACGCGAGCGAAGAAGAAGCTCTCGTTGATGTTCTAAGATTATCTCGTGGTATGACTTATAAAAATGCTATTTCTGGTCTTCACCTTGGTGGTGGGAAAGCGGTGATCATTGCTGACCCCAAAGATAAGAGTGAAGCGCTCTTTAGAGCTTTTGGCCGTTTTGTAGAATCACTTAATGGCCGTTATATCACAGCAGAAGATGTGAATACGACTGTGCAAGATATTGAGCACATTCGTCGTGAAACAAAGTTTGTAACAGGTGTTGCTCAAGAAAACGGCGGCTCAGGTGATCCATCACCATACACTGCTCTTGGTGTATTCAGAGGGATTGAAGCTTCTATTACAAAAGTTTTTGGTAAAAGAGAGCTCAAAAATAAAACAGTAGCGATTCAAGGAGTAGGTGCAGTAGGGTTTGAACTGGCAAAACTTCTTGCGCAAGCTGAAGCCAATATCATCTACACTGATGTAAATGAAAGAAACATTGAAAGAGTAAAAACCAATCTTCCTCTGGCCAAGTTTGTTTCTCCCAATGAGATCTTTAGCGTTGAATGTGATGTTTATTCTCCATGTGCTCTTGGAGCTTCTATTAATGATGAGACCATTCCTCAGTTGAAAGCAAAAATCGTTTGTGGTTCTGCTAACAATCAACTTAAAGAAGATCATCATGGATTAGTATTGAAAGAGAAAGGTATCCTCTATGCGCCAGATTATCTGGTCAATGCTGGTGGTGTGATGAACGTTTCTATTGAGTTTGATGGATGGAATGATTCTAAATCTCGCCGCATGGTGAATACGATTTATGAAAAGACTCTGGAAGTTTTTCAAATTGCAGATGAACAAAATCTTCCCGTTAATAAAGCCGCAGATGTTATGGCCGAGAACAGAATTAAGGCCATGAAGCAAATCAGAACTAATTATCTTGGTTTTAACAAGTAATAACATTTCTTAAGGGCCCTTGCGGGCCCTTGGCATGATTTCTGCTTACTATGTAGTAGTGCATGGAGGTGGAGTATGCAGTTAAAAATTAAGCGAAGATTAAATGCCTATTCGCATATCTTTCAGAAGAAAATTTTAGAAGAAATTAGAAAAATTACTGAAGGTCCCAAAATTGTCATTAAAGAGAAAAAAGAACACGAACAAGACTACGATGATCTCGCATTAACTCTCAACAAAGACCCTCAACCTAAAAGAACACTTCACTAGTTTAATTTAGAATTTATACTTGCTCTGTCAGCAACGCTGAGTGGGGACGAATCAAGAAGTAGTATACTAGAGATTTGTCCCATAAAATCGGTATCGAAAAGCGTACCACTTATGGGAGCACTTAAAAGCACTTCTAGAATGAAGGATTCTCCTGAATTTATACCCAGGTTAAATTCATTACCAGTTCTGCTTATTTCAGTACCGTTAACATAGAGTTTTTGAATTTTTCCAAACTGGTCTTTTAAGTTCAGTTCGGTGGACTCACTATATTCTATACCTCCCAAAATAGTACCAGTGCTGGACGCAAAAGTAACACGGGTCATGATTCTTGAGGCCGATTGAGTGGTTTCTAAAGTATTACTTCCATCTAAGCTGAGGCTTCCGGTGAAAACTCCAGCATTGCCGGAAATCACATCAGTTAAAGAACCTTGGCCCCAGGCAAGAAAACTTTCTGGTAATATTTTTAAACCGGAGAGATTAAGAGCAGGGAAGGTTGGAATAGCATCGATCCCATTATTATCTTTAATAAATGATCCATTGAGAGTGACGGAACTCACAGAGTCCAGTCCATCTAACAGAAGTTCGTCATCTGTAATGATGTATGAGAAGGTCAGAGTATTAGTTCCATCTCCAGCAGTCAGTTCAAACTCATAATCAACACCATCTTTAGTCGCGATAATACTAGGAGTGCCATTGGTGACAAATACATTTTCTGAAAAGGTGAGATTAATCTCTAAGATATCACCCTTGCGGTAATAACCACTGTCAGAAGAATTTCTCGAGGTGATTGTGACGTCTTGAGCATCCACAGTAATAGTATTCGTTAAACTTAGAGTTGTTGCTGGAAGGTTATTATTGGCCCGATCACGTATCCAGGAACCACCTCCATTGGTGATTGCTCCCAGAGTGATAGGGTTGGTGGCCAGATCACCTGGTTGAATTTGATAGGTAAATTCAAAAACAGTTCCTTGAGTTCCACTTGGAAAGTTCGGAGTGAAGTATCTCGCAGGCGAAACATTATTAGCACGAATACGTGGATAAGCAGCCGTAGTATTAATTGTGACTATTTCATTAAAAGTGATTTCGAGGGTAAGTGTTTCGCCCTTGAGGTAAACTCGGGATGCTGGCTGACCTGTGAGAGAGGCTCCAGGATGAGTCGTATCCACAATCACGTTAGGAGTTGCAGGAGCAGCAAAGGTCTTCGTGACCATCTCATTACCGGCAAGATCTTTTATGACATAGGTTGAGCCACTGGTATTGATTGGGGACTGGATAGCAACTCCATCGCTGTCATTATCGTTGTTTACAATATTGTAGCTAAAGACAGGAGTAGCAGTGTTGTTACCTGCCGATAAAGTAGCTTGACGAGTATTACCTCCAATCACAATAGGAATACTGATTTGGTTATTTGAAAGGTTTACTGGCTCACTAAACTCAGCTGTTATTCTTAAACTCCTAAAGTCGGCTTGAGTCTGCTCATCAGAGTAGAAACCATTATCAGGAGGAGTAATTTCTTTAATGATAGGGCGAATACCATCAATAGTAGTATCAGTAACAGTGGTGTTAGGAATCGTTAAATCCGGAATCGTTCCTGCTTCATCTAATACGACCGCATCATTAAGCTGGATATTGGAAATGGTGATCTCGCTTCCAGTAGACTCATCACCTTCCTGAACTGTATAGACAAACGTCATGGTATCAGCACCAGCACCACCTGTAAGATAGGTGGCGACTTTGGGAACTCCTCCGATAGCAAAATGGAGAGTTGGAGAGCCATTATCTATATTTACATCAATATTAGTGTTGAATTCAGCGATTAGATGAAGTTGTTGTCCAATGATCCAAACATCATCGCGAGCTCCGGTATCGACTCTTGAAGTGATATCAGTCCCTCGGGAAATACGTTCAATGGCAGGTTGAATCGCACTGATAATAATTTGAGAAGTATCTGGATTTTTAAGATCATTATTCCCTACTAAAGTCGTCATGGGAATAGTTCCAGCTACGATAGAGTTGGCATTGGTAATACTGTTATTAAGAGTGATGCCATCAAGGTCAACATGTCCCGGTAGCGGAGTATAGCGAAAGGTCAGAGTATCAGAACCGCCCCCTCCAATAAGAAGAGCTTGGTGAGTCGTTGTTCCGACAGTAAGGGCAAGTTGAGGGCTTATCCCAGTGATATCCACATCGCGGTCAAAGACTAAGTGAAAGTCTAGGTGTTGGGAGACTTTATAAACTCCATCTGCAGGAAGAATAACCTCAGTCAATTTGGGAACTCTTCCATCCACTTTTAATCCGTTAGTCGGGGTAATCGTTTCGGGAATAGTTAAGGTAGCATCATTACCGTTTTTATCCTTGATACTTCCCCCTGCAAGATTAATGGCACTGAAGTTAAAGCCATTAGTGTCAGCAACGTTTTTTTCTATTTTATATTGAAAGTTTAAGTTTTGAGTTCCTGAACCAGAGATCAGCTTGGCATCTTTTAAGCCGCCAATATTCACTCGAAGAGTAGGATCCCCTGTAACTATGACTTTTTCATTAAAGTGAACAGTAAAGGTTAATTCATCATTCCAGTAGTAAGGGCCTGGTAGATGAGCATGAGTGATTTTCGTGATAACTGGTGAAGCATTATCAATAAGAATATTTTTATAATGAACTTCCTTCATTGAGGTCGAGCAATCAGTAAGTTCATCTTTTAGATAGAATTGAAGAGCATCATCATTTAAATTGATTCCAAGAAATTTAATTCCATTATCATCATTGTCTGTGCTTTGAATGGTGTAGCTAAAGTTTAAGTTCTTACTTCCATCACCGCTGACATAAGTCGCATAGCGAGTAGTTGAATCAATCTCCAGAGCTAGACGAGGAAATCCTGTAACCAGGACATTGGAAGGAAACGAGAGTGTAAAGTTGAGAATGTCACCCGTCTTGAAAGTTCCAGACTGGGCATTTTGGATGGAAAAGCTATTGGTAGCTGGTCGGTGATCAGCAATATAATCATCTTTGCCAGACTTCTTCTCTACCTGGCAAGCGACTAAAATGAATGTGAGTGCGACGGCTAAAAGGTTACTCATCATAGTATATTTCGGACTTTTGGGAAGGGAAGTTTAAGAGGGTTTGAGTGTGGAATTTTTTGCCACAACTCAATATTCATTCTTCAAATTGATAGAATAAGACATGAGTAATTTTATTCTTGTATTAATTAGTCTCTTATTCGTTTCAAGCTGCGCTACCCGCTATATATTGCCGGCCCATCGATTTCTTAGTCCGGAAGTTCAAGGCGGAGGGTTTAAGACAAGTATCGAGCTGCAAAAATCAACCGCCCATAATGCTAAGTTAAGGGGTAATGATAACGGGATTAACGGAGTCAGGTATGAAGAGATCTCAAGAATGGGCTATCTTCTTTCCACAGGGCTCTTTGATAGTTTCGATATTGTTTGGTCCCATATCGGCTCTGGAAACTCACTAGTAGGAGGGAAATATCAGTTTATAGGGGGCGACCGGAGCGGTGCTGGTACAAAACTTTCAGTTGCTTATCTAGTAGGGGGTAACGAACATGAAAGTGATAAGAAAGACATTGAATTTACACTTAATGCTCAGGAGTTTTGGGGCCTTTATGGATTAAGAATTAATTCCTTTTTCATGCCTTATGCATCGTTGGGCTACGGAAAATATAATTATAAGGCCCATATCAAGAAAGGTTTCTTTCGAGGAGAAAAACCTAAAATTAAATCAGATATTTATTTTATGATGGTAGGGGGAGAGTTCAATTACGAGGGCTTTATCTTTAAGCTTGAAACCGGTTTTCAACTTCTTGAGAGTACTAAAACTAAAGATGAATGGGCCTATCGTACAGGGTTTAGTTTAGGTTATGGCTGGTAGTCTTTACCGACCTATAACTGAGGAAATTTTAGGTTTAAGATTAAAAGGTATGAAGTTAAAGTTCTTAATCACATTCATCTTACTTACTTCAAATGCCTCTTTTGCAGCACTTGATTTTGAGGATCATGCATTCCCTGAGCTAGTAACATCTGCTCGCGCTCTTGCCATGGGTAATGCCTTCATTAATAGGGTAGATGATTCATGGTCTGCTTTTTATAATCCAGCAGGCTTAGGGACTGTTCGTCGTCCAACCTTTCATTTGGCCAATATTCATTTGGAAAGTTCCTCTAAATTATTAAGTGCCATGAGTAGTGGTCCTGCTTATCAAATTCCTAAAAACTATATTGATTCTTATGACCCTGAAGAAATGAGAAGTCTTCTGGTAAAGAATCAGGGTGAGCTCATGCACTCAAGGGTTAACCTCTTTCCCAATTTGACCGTCAGAGGATTAACTTTAGGTTATATGTTCTCTCAACGAAATCGCAGTATCATCAATGATGATGCCGCTAATGAATTTGAAATTGCAGAAAGACGAGATCATGGACCAGTGATGGCCTTAAACGCTTCTTTCTTTGGAGGAGTGTTTAAAGTAGGAGCTTCCGCCGTTTATTTGATGAGAAGAGACCTCTACAAAACTTTTGGGCCAACAGAAAATATTAATATTTCAGACTCTGATTATCGTGGAGGAAACTCGGTTCAAGTGACTGCTGGAGCAAGGTTAACTCTGCCTTATGATTATCTTCCAACATTCTCCGCGGTTTTGAGAAATGCTACCGATAGTAAATTCACTAAAGGTGATGATTATGACTTGGAGCCTGAGAAAATTAAGCAGACGGTGGATGTTGGTGTTTCTATTACTCCGCAAATTGGGCAGGCCACTCGTTTACATCTTGAACTAAACCTTAAAGATTTAAATAATTCTTATGATACTGATGCAAAACGACGCTTGGCCGCTGGTATGGAGCTGGATATTGCTCGTAAGCTTTTTTTAAGGGCCGGATACGGCGATGGTTGGGGTTCAGGAGGAATCGGCGTTAAATTACGTAGAATGACACTCGATTTAACAACTTACGCAATTGATCGCTCTCTTGATGGCTTTAGAGAAAAGGAAGACCGTCGTTGGGTTCTTTCTTTCGCCTCAGGTTTCTAGTACTTTTTTCAATATCAGGTATTTTTCTCGCTTTACTCTTCACTTTAACAGGGCCTTCTGTTACATAGAAGAATCTATTAATTTTAGAGGGTTCGACTCCCTCCTCTCATATTCTCTGAGAGTCAATTTTGGAGTATCTTCATATGGCACGCAATCCCTATGCTTCCTTTCTTGAGTCATTAGAAAAGCCCGCTCGTTATATTGGTGGAGAGCATTTTGTTATCAAAAAAGATTGGAATAAAACTCTTTCAAAAGTAGCACTGTGTTTCCCTGATACCTATGAAATTGGTATGAGCCATCTGGGAATGAAAATTCTTTATGAAGAAATCAATAAGCATGAAGATCTTCTTGCCGAACGTTGTTTTGCTCCATGGATTGATATGGAGAAACAAATTCGAGAAAGAAATCTCAAGCTTGTTTCTCTTGAAAATTTCAAGCCTCTGGAAGAGTTTGATGTTGTAGGTTTCTCTCTTCAATATGAAATGAGCTATACCAACATTCTCAATATGCTTGATCTAGGTGGTATTTCCATTTGGACCAAAGATCGTCGTGAAGAAGAGCCTTTTGTTATTGCAGGTGGCCCTTGTGCCACACATCCAGAGCCTCTTGCTCCATTCATGGATTTTATTGTTATCGGTGATGGAGAAATTCTTTTCGCTAAAGTTGTTCACTTCATTGGTGAAGCAAGACAGAAGGGCTGGAAGAGAAAAGACATTCTTCTAGAACTTGCAAAGTGGAAAGGAATTTATGTTCCTCTGTTTTACCAAACAGCTATCGATCCCATGACTCAAATGGAAGTCGTCACAGGTCCTGTCGATGAGCATCCAGAGTTACCAGCAAGAGTTCAAAGATACTTTGTAGATAACCTTACTAATTATCCATTTCCAACCAGATCTCCCATTCCACATATGACGGCCATCTTTGACCGCTGCTCAGTGGAGCTTTCTCGCGGATGTACAGAGGGGTGTCGCTTTTGTCAGGCGGGAATGATTTATCGACCAGTGCGAGAGAGAAACCCTGAGAACGTGGTGCAGATGATGATGGATGGTTTAAAGAATGGTGGTTTTAATGAAGCCAGTCTTACTTGTCTTTCGACTGCTGATTACTCAGCAGTTACCCCGTTAGTGATCGACCTTCTTGATAAACTTCAAAAAGAAAATGCAACATTAGGAATTTCTTCCTTAAGAGCTTATGGATTAGATGTTCGTATCCTGGATAAATTGGCAGAGGTAAAAAACTCTTCACTTACTTTTGCTCCAGAGGCTGGCTCTCAACGTATGAGAGATGTGATCAATAAAAATATCTCAGAAAAAGATCTCTTACAGACAGCAACGGATGTCTTCTCTCGTGGTTGGACTAAAATGAAACTCTACTTCATGATAGGACTTCCAACAGAGGAAGATGAAGATGTTATTGCGATCATGGAAACTGCTTCGAAAGCTCGAAAGAAAGCTCTTGAATGTGGAGTAAAAAAGCCAACGGTAACCGTATCTGTTTCAAGCTTTGTTCCCAAACCTCATACTCCTTTTCAATGGGCCAGTATGATTACTCACTCTGAAATTCAGAGGAAGCAAGATCTTTTAAAAGAATATGCGGATAAGTTTCGTTTAAACTTTAGAAAGCATTACTCAAAAATTTCTCATCTGGAAGGAATTGTTTCCAGAGGAGATAGAAGAGTTGCTCAAATTATTTATGATGCCTGGGTAAATGGTGCTCGCTTCGACGGATGGAACGAAACTTTCAAATACGATGTATGGATGGAAAGTGTTA
>DATGND010000210.1:0-11164 GCA_035306925.1 Bacteriovoracaceae bacterium
TAAACTAGTTCTTATATGCCCTCATCAAGAGGGCCCAAGAATTTTTGCCCACATATTACAGTGTCCTTTCGGGGCCACTAAAACCACATCGGCCTTCATCAAGTTTTTCATGGCCACTAGAACACATTCACCCAATTCTTCGTCATCTCGTACTTTGTAATGTCTGCAGTTATCACAGCTTTTGCTAGGGAAGGGACTCTCATCCTTATAGCCTAGGATTTTTTCCCGTGCCTTGAGGACCACGCTGGCAACACTGTTAACTAACCCAGCTGCATTGATCATGAGAAGTGCACCTAAACCAAGTAGACTTTTTTGCAGAAGATCTCGTCGATTCATAAGGCCTCCTTTTATTAATTGAGCCTCTGGTTCAATTATAAAATGATCAGAAATGGGAATCTAATCACTAATATCGATGACCTTATAGACCACTAACTGCCTCACTTAAATGTTGATGAGATAATTTTGGCACTCATAGGCAAAGACATATATCTTCTGGAGAGTTAAAATACGAAAATTATGAGAGTGTGACTCCGAGCATTTGAAAAAAATCTCTGAAATTGTTTGTTTCACACTCAAGAGAGGCAGTTATGAGATTATTCGTGGCGATTTCGGGGGAAAACCTGGATTTTGATCCGGTAGAAAAATTAAAAAAGCTTAAAACCAATCTTTCCAAGAAAGAATTAGAGTTTAAATTCGTGCCTCAACATAACCTACATATCACACTTAATTTTTTAGGTGAGATTTCAGAGGATAAAATAACTTCAATCCAAGAGGAACTAGCATCACTGGCCGAGAACCATGAAGGCTTTGATTTAAAACTCTCGGACCTGGATGCGTTTCCGGATATTCAAAAAGGTCGGGCCATTTGGATTGGGGTGCAAAATTCGATTAAACTCAGAAGTCTTCAGGCCGAATGCGAAGAAAGAATCAAGAATCTGGGAATTGAGCTGGAAGACAGGGAATATCGGCCTCATATGACTGTGGCACGGATTCGTAGCCCCAGGAACCTAAAAGATGTTTTATCGCCGTATCAGGGGCACAGGTTTGGGGTTTTAGGGGTTAATTCAGTGGTTTTATATGAAAGTAAGCTTGGCGGGGCATTTCCCGTGTATTCAAAAGTTTGTGAATTTGCCTTAAAAGAGCCTGCACGATAAGAAAGATTATCGTGCAGCGTGTTAATTACTTGTTGAGCTTTAATTTACGTAAAAACTCATCCTTGGTGATCACTCCATCTTTGATGGCCTGATATGAAAACTTCAAGGCTTCAACGTACTCATCTCTTTTTTCTGATGGAACTAAATTAAGATCCAAGTGATTTTGATCTACGTTCCCTGCATTTTTAACAATCGCTCTTAATTTCTCGATGACACTTTCAATTTCCATAAATCCTCTCAAAACAAAAAAAATCTTGTATGCAATGAAGGTAGATCATTGCATACAAGATTTAAAGTTTTTGTGGAAAGTTGGTTTATGCAGCTTGTGATGGTTGTGATGGAATTACCTCATTAACTAATTCGTCAATGATGCTCTCGTCGAGCCCATCACATTTGGCAGAACGATAAATCATATTGAGCTTCGCATTGAGTATGCCGATGTTGATTTTCGTTTTGTGTTCTTCATCAGATTCCAGTAAGGCTTCATGGATTAGATCGCGATACTGAGCAACTAAAGATTCATGGAACTGTTCATAATTTTTCAAATCGGCCTCCCGGTTACGTCCAAACATTCCTTGACGAATCTTGTCGGGTAAATAGCTCAAAATCTTTAAAAATATCTGCCCTTTAAATCAATAAAGTTTAGTGTGCAAAATACAGGCTCATGCTACCATAGGCAAATGATGAAAATTAATGACTTTATTGAAAGGGCCAATGGCTTTTTACCTGGTAACATTCACAACTTTAAGTTGGGCCTCATTTCTATTCTCCTTAACAGAAGCCTTCTTATTGAAGACGTTCCAGGAATGGGAAAAACCACATTTGTAAAATTTCTGGGGAAAAGTCTTGGCCTGAAATTCAATAGAATTCAATTCACTTCAGATCTTTTACCATCAGATATCTTAGGTGTTTCCATCTACGATAAGGAATCCGGAGAATTTATTTTCAAGAAAGGACCGATATTTGCGGAGCTGGTACTTGCTGATGAATTGAATCGGGGGACACCCAAGGTTCAAAGTGCTCTTCTGGAAGCCTTAGAAGAAAGACAGGTGAGTATTGATGGAACGACTTATCCCCTACCGGAGCGTTTTTGCTTAATCGCCACTCAAAATCCACGAGGGCAGTTCGGCACCTATCCCCTACCGGAATCTCAACTTGATCGTTTCCTCTTTAAAACCTGTATGGGAAAACTCTCTCGCGAAGAGGAGTTAAAACTGTTGAGTGAAAATAATCGAAGTGAAGAAATAACTCACTTGGAGCAAATGATTTCAGAAGAAGAATTACGTCACTGGAAAAAAAGTATAAGGGAAGTTAAGACTTCGGAAAATTTACTTTCCTATATTTTGGACATTGTTGAAGCTACTCGCAAGGGTTCGGACATCAGCGGTTTGAGTCCAAGGGCGACTCGTGATCTGGTGGATGCGGTAAAAGGTTATGCCTTTATCTGTGGCAGAGACTTTGTTATTCCAGATGATGTGCAAGTCATCTTTCCTTATGTAGCAGGACACAGACTTTATACTTCTCAGACTTATTCCATTGAACAAGAACAGGTTAAGGCCCGATCAATTCTTAGTTCAATAAAGGTTAAACCTGAATAGAATGATTTTTAAAAAAGTAAGGCCTACTAGGTTAGGTTTATATCTTTTAGGTCTCAATTTTATATTATTTCTTCTGGCCACTGGTTATTCAAATAATCTTCTCTTTCTCTTTACTCTTATTTTAATAGGACAAAGTTTCTATTGGTACGTTGAAACTCTTAAATATGATCATCCAGGAATTGGGGATTTAAAGATTTCAAATTCTTTTGCGGGCTCTCCCAGTATTATTAGTTTTTCTACTCCGGAGACTCGCTTTAAAAAGCTGTATATTCAAATCAATGGAAAAAAATTTAAAGTCACTGACTTTGTTCGTAATGATGAGCGAGTGATCGTCTCCATTCAACTATCAAAGCGTGGAAAGTATTTCCTGGAAAGTCTCTCCTTTTATGATTCAAGACCTTTTGGCCTTTTTGCTAAGAAAATAACTCTCGTAGACTCCCGTCGTTTTTATGTTTATCCGCAAATATTAAAGAGTGTTTCGTTAACAACTTCTATGAACGAAGAAGCGGAATCAGGCTCATTTGATTCCCATCAAAAAGGAGAAGAAAGCTTCTTAGGTCTTGATCCTTATCAGGGAGAAGACTTTAAAAAGATCAGCTGGAAGCATTTTGCTAGAACCGATGACGTTTATGTGAAACAAGGTCTTGCGCCATTACTGTCTCATTATCAATTTAAATTGTCTGAAACTCCTTCGGAGGAAGAAATCTCACGTGTTGCCAGTATGATGATGCTCGCTCACCTCAATCAAAGTGTTTTTAGCCTGAAAATTAAAGATATGTTTATTCATCCGGAATCAAGTCAATCTCATTTGCATCACTGTTTAGAGAGGCTTGCCGAATGTTAAATACCACTTTGTTTCTCATCTTTGTGGCCTTCAGTTTCTTTTTAAGAGACTTCTTAACTCCGTTGAGCTTTATCCTCATCGCTTTGAGTTCTATTCGCATGTATTCAAGGATTCATCTCAATCAGATTGTAATTAACATTTTCTGTCTGATTATCTTTGCTTATTACATATTAACTTTTGGAAAAGTCATTACTCCAGAGATCGGTTTAAACTTTTTGTTAAATATCATTTTATTAAAGTTTATGGAGAGTAAAAAGTTTCGGGATGAAGTGATGTGTATCTGGGGGACCATACTTCTTCTTTCTTCCGGAGCTCTCTTTGATAAGTCTCTTAGCTATTTCATTTTCTTTACGATTAGTTTCTTTTTTCTTCTTTCTCAATTCTCTGGAATGAATCAGGTTAAGTTTTTTACCTGGAAAAACTCAAAAGTTTATTTAAAGTTGTCTGTTTTAGTAGTAGTTCTCTTTTTTATTTTTCCTAGAATTCCTAATCCTATTCCTTTTAGTTTGAACTCAAAAGGAGAAGGAGAAATTGGCTATAGTCCAGAGATCAATATCTCCTCTATTGAAAAACTTTTTGAGAATGATGCCAAGGTTTTTTGGGCCAAACTAGGAGAAGAGAAAAAAAGAGATGATCTTTACTGGCGAGGAAATGTTGCATCTGTGACAGATGGCTGGAACTGGATACCAGGGCCAATAGATCAGGGAATACTTGAGTCGGCCGGTAATGAGGTTGAGAAAGGTGATGAGTATCGTTTATTTATTAAAACCGCTTATCTTTTTACCTATGATCAGTCCCCTTCTATACTTAAAATCAATAATCGGACTTATAAGAGTGATAATACTGATAGCTTTAGTACCAGCTATATAAGAAACCATACCCGATACTTTGTTAAGAAACCAAATCTACCGGAAAAAGACTTTTCTGATTCGGCTCCCTATTTAAAGCATCATTTGAATAAAGAAAGCATTTCTTGGATCAATGAAACCTTTAAAGATAATAGTGTTGAGGGCATTGTTCAAACCTTCAAAGACTACATAGTAAGTGAGGGCTTTCGCTATTCCTGGACACCGGGAAAAATTGAGAGCATGGATGAGTTTTTAAAGAAAAAGATAGGGTTCTGTTCTCACTATGCTTCAACTCTTGCCTTAATCCTTCGTGCCAAAAATCATCCTGCCAGAATCGTTTCAGGGTTTCAAGGAGGGCGCTATAACCCTTACGGTAATTTCTATGAAATCAATCAAAATGATGCTCATGCCTGGGTTGAAGTACGAAAGGATGGGGATTGGCTGCGAATAGATCCTACTTCTTTTATTGCTCCTGAAAGAATCAATATGGATTACCAGGAAATTGTCAGTAATAACTTTATCATTCCTCAAAATGCTCAGGATAAAGGATTAAGATTTTTCAATGAGATTAAATTTATCTTCGGACAATGGGATTTTTCGTTTTATCAATTCATGGATCAGTGGGACTCTTTTGAACAGCTCTCTTATTTTTCTCAGTTTAAATTGACAAGAAAGAAGCTCTTATTTCTTTCTGTATTTTTTACGCTGATCTTTTGTATCTTGCTTCTAAAAAACAAGAAAAAATATAATCGTCGTCAAAAGGCCTGGTTTGAGTTTCTTAAAATTCTTGAGAAACAAAATATCAAATACGAAGGAAGTTTTGAGCAGTTACGCGCAGATCTACTTAACGGTCAATGGATAAACAAAGAGAAATCCATTGAGCTACTAGATGAGTTTGTTAAGTTGTTTTACGCTGATTCAAAAAATGAAGCGGTGGTTTACAAGCTTTTAAAAGAAATTAGTCGATAACTCGATATTCGGCATCAATACTTTCAGGCTTTTTTTCTTGCTCTTGATTTCTTTGTTGAATAAGTTGGTTTTGTTTTTTTACAAATTTATAAAACTGATAGATTCTTCTGAAGAAGTAAACCGCGAAAAGAATAAGAATGATACGAAGTAAATTCATAGGGGGAATTTATCGTAAAAGTGAAGGAAATGGCAAACTTCCTTTCTAACTGCCCCTTTATTCCCCACTCTTAAGTTGTGATTTTTTCAAAATTTCCTGGAGCTTTATATCCTGCTCAGAAAGATCGGATTTAGATACCTGAGGTTCGTTCTCTTTAAAGAGCGCAGAGTTGACGTAACGACGGATAGAGTTTTTCTCTAACTCATCATGGCTATGCAGTAGAGCTTGATATTGAAACATCTCTCCTTGTTCTTTCTCATCAACCACATAGGCCAGGGTTCTGATGGGAGTTTGAATATTTAAATTAGAGCCTACTGGAATTTTTTTTCTGGAAGTAAAAATGATATCAGTTTCACTGAGATAATTAACTTTGATACCAATTTCAATTTCACAATTGGATTCTTCTTTGTTTTTAGAGATAAAAATTCTTTTACTCTCTTGAACTTCCAGATTCTGAATTTTCTTATCAAAAACCTGGGCCATCTTCATGAGAATATCAATATTCAGCTCCTCTGTGGAAGCGAGAATGTTTTGATAACGAAGCTTTTCCTGCCATTCTTTTACAGGTCTAGCGGTGTTAAAAATAATCAGATACGGAACTTGTTCTTGTTTTAATCCCCATTCAGCAATTGTTTCCACGGTGTTTTCTGTTATTTCCTCATCAAGTGAAAATACAATAATGTGGGGGTTAAACTTAATAACTTCCTGAAGTAGATTGACTTCAGATCCCAGGCAGCGAAGCATATATGGGAAACGATCACTTCTTTTTTTATCATCGTAGATTAAAAATTCAGAATCAATCGCAAGAACTTTGGCCCGCTTGGGCCGAGAACTTGATATGTTTTTTAAAAATATTTTTTTGAATCGGTATTTAGCTTCTTCAATGAGATTGTAACGTTTAACTTCTTCTGCAGGAGTACGATCCGGAGTTTTGATCCTATCCATGAATTCAAACTCTACATCAACGGCATAATTGTAGTTATAAACGAGATTCTTTTCTTCAACTTTTTTAACCATCACTTCCTTACTAGGAATAAGGGTTTTATTCCTCCAGAAGTGTTGCAGATTAATAACGTCCCCTACTTTTAGCTTTAAATTTGTTTCAAAATGCATTCCATCTTCTGTGATGTAACCTACTTTCGAAACAAGGCCCGTTAGCCATTTTTCATTTAACTTCACTTTCACATAGTTAGGACTGGAGATTTTCTTTGGATAAATAAGTCTTAAAAGGGTTTGAACAATATCCCGAGTGTGATCGGATTTAATAAAACAGAGAGAAACCCCCGTAGATTGTGCTTCTATTAAGATATTGCTCTCTTTTAAGTGATCAAGAATTCCTATGATATGAACTTTCTTTTTAAAGGGAGTACGAGCAAGAATTCTCGCTAAATGGAGATAATCATCAGAATGCAGAGAAAAGTCGATTAAGACCGCATCTGGAAGACCTTGAGCTACTTCAGTGAAAAGAGACTGAATTGAAGATTCCTGGCTGGCAAAAAATTTCTTGAGAGTGACAGTGTTATTTGTGTCCTGGGAAATGATAGACATTAAGTTCGAAAAGAAAACTTTATCATCTCCAAAATAATATAGAGTATTATCTGTCATAAACTAATAATAACACATCAGGTTTAAATGAAATTAATTTTTAAAAATTCTTCAAAAAATTAAGGTAACTTTTTGAATTGTTATCTCGATGCTTAGAGAGTTTTTCTATCAAGTGCTCTCGGTATTGTCCCCCAATTTCTCCCTGATATATCTCATCCCCAAAGACTGATGAAAGTCTGCCTTTTCGTCCCAAGAGAAAGTGTGGATACCAGATACCGCTCTCAAAAATGACTTCTTCTTTTAGGAGGCACTCTCCTTGAGAACGAAGAAATTCCCTCACCTCCAGGACTTTGGTGTGAGGAGAGATAAAAACTTGATCCTCCTCTTTTAGTTGAGGGAAAAGGTTTTCAAGAATAGAGACAATTTCAGGTCCCCCCATACCAGCAATAAAAATAAAGTGAGATTGAGCTGAACTTAGTTTTAGATCTTGCCCTTTGTTATGAAAAACTTGGACTCTCGGAATATCCGAATCTTGTAGTTTCATTCTTAGTGTTTTGATAACTGGCAAGGCCGGATCTACAAGATGAATAGCTGGTTGATGAGGGTGATGAACAAAGGAAAGCCCGAGTTGCCCGTGATCGCAACCAATGTCCCAGATAATACTCTGCCCTTGGTAAAAAGTTGAAAAGTGCTTTAAACGTTTTGATAATTTAGGATTAGAAAAACTCGTCATAGGATTGACCATACTTCATATCAAACTCTTCAGTGAAGAATTTTCTTATAAAGTATTGTCCTGATCTCACAGTCTGGATGAGTTGTAACTTCTCAAGGTGATGAAGAATCGATATGAGCTCATCATGAGTGAGACGTAAGTCCTTAGAGATCTTATCAAGTGATTGAAGTGGGCCTATTCCATACTTAGCATTCAGGTTAGGTTTGCTCCAAATTTGACGGTAAAGATACATCAGTACCATCACTTCAGACTTAGTCAGTTTAAAATGCACCAGAATTTCATCGAAGAAGAGATCGGGGATTGAGCTTAGAGTAGGCCTTTCACTCCCCTTAGGAGAGCTATCTTTAGAAGTTACCGGCTTAAATTTAGAAAGCACTGAACGGATATCATCCATAATCCAACCTCATCAATCATTTTACTTTAATCCTTAAAGAAAACAATAGGAATTATTGTCCAGAGTTTACTACTCAAGTATTTGTTCAATCATCCGATAAGGGGAAAACAGAAAAAATCGTCAAAGGATGATCGTACATATGAAAAAGCTTCTAATCTTTACCACCACGGCCCTCTTATTCTCATGTTCTAGCACAGATTCCTGGAAACCCACTAACCGCCAGGTAGCGGCTGTGGCCATGGAACAATTAATGGTTGAGAGTCCGGAAAACCTTAATGAGCTGATTGAAGAAAAGCTCTCATCACTGCATAACTACTATGTTATTGGACATAGAAACCTACTAGAGTTTGATGAATCCATTAAAAAACTTTCCACTGAAGAGATTTATCAATCGGAAGCCTATCTCAAACTCCTTGCCGTGAGAACTCAAGCAGAAGAGATAGAGCATGAGCTCCTGGAACTGGATAAGAATCTTTCTCAAACGAAATCGACACAGAAAAGAAAGCTCGTAAGAGAACAATTGGCCAAATTTGCAGGAAAGTCTCCCATGTCAGCTCTTTCCATGCAGAACCTCGCCTTTAGCTTTGGACTTCCACAAGGGGTAAGTAAGGCCAGTATCAATATCAAAAAAGAGCTTTCAAAAGAATTAGAAAAACTTGAGCAGTATAAAGAGTTTATTATCTATGAAAAGAACATCGAACATATCGCTCATACCCTTGATACCAAAAATGTTAAATCCAAGCGCTTTGAACCAAGTACTACCCGAACCGGAAACATTACTGGTAACGAATTCCCTGCCAAAGTTTGGTCTTTAACATTTGATGATGGGCCTGGAAGAAAAACCACTCAATCCATTCTGGCCGATCTTAAAAAACGCAAAATGAAAGCAAGCTTTTTCCAACTGACACAGAAAGCACAGGAAAATCAAAGTGTGGCAAAAGAGCTGCGTGCAGCAGGTATGGAGATTGCCCTCCACTCTTACAGTCATAAACAATTAACGAAAGTGAATAATACTGTTCTAGAAAAAGAGATCACCACTGCCTTGAAGGATCTTAAAAAAATTCACGACAATATCGATATCCATTTTTTCCGTTTGCCATACGGAGCAGGTGTTAATACCACTCATATTCGTCAAAAAATCGCTGAAAATAAATTGATTCATGTTTTCTGGAACGTAGATACTCTTGATTGGATGGCCCAACCAACGGCAGATATTGTCAAAAGAACCGTTGAACTGATGAAAAAAACAAAGAATGATGCAGGAGTGATCCTCTTTCACGATATTCATCAAAGAACAGCAGATGCTTCTCCACAAATTATGGATTATCTTCAAAAGGATGGTAGAAGAGTCTGTACACTTAAAACAATTGTAGATGATATCAATGCGGGTGCAGCAAAAGTATGTTCAAAATAATCAGTTTAATGCTTATTTTATCCTGTTCAACCTCTCCTTCCTATAAGGATAAGCGAGCACAAGCTCCCAAGGATTTTTCTCCAAGGGAGCTTATTACTAGTGCTGCCTTGTTGACCAAAATTTATGATGAGCAAATGGCGCCTCTGTCCTGTGTTCCAGATGCAGATGCGGCCGAACTACTTATCAGAACATTAAGACCTCGTCTTGAGGTGGTTATGGATGATATAGAAGCAGTTCTTGATCAAGAAAGCGAGATCAATTCCCTGGTGAATAACTGTCAAAGTGATTGCACCTGTGAGTTTATCGATGAAATTTTCAGAGAACATCAACTCACTTTAAAGAAAAGTCAGAATAAGATTCTTCAGGCAGGAATTAAGGCCAATGAGAACGTCTGCCTCGCCCAGCGAGCTGAAACTTTTTGTTCCAGTGCCCTCTTTAAAGAGCTTGATAAAGAAAAAGGAGACTTTAGTTTTGAATAACTAAAGTCTCCTCGTACTTCATTCTAGTTAAGTTCTAAAGGTGCTCCGTGCCTCATCGTATTAACGGCAATTGAACGTGTCCATGAGAACTGATCTAGGATCGTTTTCGGAGAAGATAGCTCAATACCATCAACTTCAGATAAGATATTTCTCATATATTCATCCAAGGCCACGCCAATGAGAAGCTCCTGATAAAGCTCATCTCTGTACTTAGACAGTCCTCCCGCAAAAACAAAACTAAACTCTTTCTGATTGAAAATTACTGAAAGTCTCTCTTTTCCAACTTTAGAAATATCAAGGTTAGTTTTCGAAAAGCCTGCTTTCCATGCTAGGTCCAGAATCTTTAACCAGATGCTATAGCTCTTTTCAGTTACACAGGCTACACTCACACCACTACCAAGAGCAAGAGCGCTTAGTAGGTAGCATAAGCTTTTTAGGGTCGGTCTTTCATAGACTGTTACAAAAAGACCAGACTCACGAATAAGAGAGTGATCATTATAAGAGAGCTGCCCAGGGATCACGTGATTAAGCTCTTTACCGGATAAATAATCTTCAAGATTCTTATTAATCCAATCAACAAACTCTTCAAGCTGGGCCTTCTCCTTCTCATTTACAGTTCCCATGAGATGTTCAAACTGAGTGATAAGCTCTTGAGAGAATTGTCTGAATCTCTTTAAGCGTCCAACGACAGAAATAAGAGAAGGTCTTGGAACCAGAAGTTCGTAACCACTATCCTCGGCCCAACTCACTTCTTCTTCATGAGAAGTTTCTAATTCTAATGGGAAGTGGAATTGCTCTACATAACCTACTCCCCCTGCCTTAGGGCCTGTACCAGAGAGTTTAAATCCTCCAAATGGTTCAATGGCCACACGAGCACCGGTATTAGGACGGTTTACATAAAGGTTTCCGGCACGCATGAATTTTAAAAGGAAATCAATATCATCTTGAGATTGAGAGTAGATCCCTCCTGTGAGAGCGTACTCAGTAGAGTTAAAGAGTTCAACGGCTTCAATCAATGAGTGATAAGTC
>DATGND010000211.1:0-2772 GCA_035306925.1 Bacteriovoracaceae bacterium
TGCCGTAGAACCAAGGATCAGTAGCCCGTTTTGAGCAGTGGTTTGTTGGTTTACAATTTTTGTTAAGCTTGTAAAGTCAACTTTTCCGTCTTGGTCCAAAGGGGTCACCAGAGCTGTCCAAAGAGGAAATTGATTAATGTCCATAAGCCTATCCTTTTAGCTAAGCTGTTTTTCCATGACTTCTTGAAAGTTATGAAGTCCTGGAGTCATTTTACTTTGATAAATCATTTGAGCGGCCTTAATAGCACCTTCTGCAAACAGTGAACGATCAAGAGCATTGTGAGAAATGGTGATCTCTTCTCTTGGCGTTTTCATCGTTAAAGCGTGAACCCCCACCACATCACCGGTTCGCTCAGAAGTAATATCCACTGGAGCATTCACCCAGCTTGCCATAGAAAGAGCTGTTCCACTAGGTGCATCGAGTTTTTTGGTGTGATGAACTTCATGAAGGGAGAAGGATTTTTCTTCAAAGAGATCCAGATACTGGTTCATTCTTCCAATGAGAATCTTGGTTAAGACTACTCCTAAAGAAAAATTAGAACCATAAATCCAAGAGATATTTTTAGCCTTTAGTTGGGAATCAAGCTCCACGGGCCAGGTAAAACCCGTAGAGCCAATGACCATTGGTCGAGCTGATTCGACAAATAAGGGAAGGTACTCAAGGAAAGCATCTCCTGGGAGGAACGAGATCAACACATCATGATCTTTTAATGCTTCCAATGTAGGAGGATTCTGACTGTCAAAAACAGTTAGTTCTCCCCTGTAGAGTTCCATAACTTTGGAGCCCGTTTTTCCCTTACCCAATAAAGCTATTTTCATGTGCCCTCAATCAATGTGTGATGTAGTTTGGCAATGACGTCAGTTGAGTCAGTTTCTTTAACAAGGAAGTTAAAGTTATAAGGAGATGCTCCCAGCGACATCATGCGAATATTTATGTTTTCAATGGTGGAGAATATATTCTTGGCAATACTTGGTCTTGTATGCAGGTCATTTCCGATAAGAGAGATCAATTCATAACCTTCATCAATTTCAACTTTTGCCACTTCTCTTAAGTCTTCAATCAGTTTTTTATGTCCCAGAGTGGCCATATCAACAGTAATAGCAACTGCAATTTCCGAGGTGGTTACACAATCCACAGAGATTCGGTGTTTAGCAAAAATGCCGAAGATCTCACTCATAAACCCGAAGGCATTATACATATGAGGAGTGGTCACTGTAACCAGGGCCTGCTTAGCTCGTTTGGTAATAGCGCGGACAGTTGGTTTTTCATCAACCACTTTTCTAATCCAGGTGCCACCTTCATGAGGTGAGAAAGAAGAGCCCACATAAACCGGGATTTCACAACGAACGGCCGGAGCAATGGTGGCGGGATGAAGGATCTTCGCCCCGTATTGGGCCATTTCAGCGGCTTCAGAGTAACTAAGTTCAGGGATGGTGCGAGCATTAGGGACAATACGCGGATCAGTAGAGGCCACACCTGCAACATCCGTCCAGATTTGCAGAACATGGGCCTTGATACTTTCAGCAAAAAGAGCTGCAGAGTAATCACTTCCTCCACGTCCTAGGATAGTGGTATTCCCTTCACGATCGGCCCCAATAAAACCTTGAGTGACGTAGACAATATTCTCACTTAGATCAAGCTTTTCCTGAGCATGGCGAGCGATATCTTCAATAAGAGGTGTGGCCTTACCGAAATGAGAATCAGTTCTGATGATACTTCGAGCATCAAGCAGTCGCACCTCTCTGTTGGTAATAGTCTTGGCCACCACATCTTTAAAAATAACGGAACTCATTCTCTCTCCTAAGGAAAGTATATGGTCGCTTGCACGAGGTGTGAGTTCACGAAGTAAGGCAATGTTTTGCACCAGAAGATCCAGTTCTGTGAAATAGCCTTCAAGAATCTGTTCTGTTTGAGGGTTATTGCCGGCTTCTTTTAAGATGCCACGGTGGCGTTCCTGAATTTCCAGCATGACCCCTTTACATTCATCCATTTGGGCCTTGGAGGCCAGCTGGGCCAGATGAACAAGCTTATCAGTTGTACCGGAGGTTGCAGAAACCACTAAAAGAAAGGTGTCATAACTTTTAGCAATCTCTGCGGACCTTGCCATGGCCTCATAACCACCCATGGATGTTCCGCCAAATTTTGATACAACGATTTTGCGACTCATAGAGATGCTCCCAAATAAATGAAGATGACGTGCTTTAAAAGAGGGGAATCAGGTAGGGAAAGATAAGATAAAGCTTTTGCTTTTCCTACCTAAAGCACTCCACAATTTCTTGTGACAGCCTTGGGGATTCAGCCCCAACAACCAATGTTCTCGATGAATAAGCAAGGGAACACTTCGGCCGTTTTTCCCTGGGAGTTGATCGTAACGACTCTTATTAGTCTCTCAAACTCTTACCTAAAAACAGCGCCTCTTTAGGCAACTATAAAAGCATAGTAGATTAAACAGGAAAATCCAAGTTTACTTTTACAAATTTTTTAGGGTAGCCTCAAAAACAAGCTTTCACAAAGGTACGGAGAATCGTGATGAAAAAGGTCGGATTAATTGGTTGGCGCGGTATGGTCGGTTCAGTTTTACTGGATCGAATGATTAAAGAAAATGATTTCAAAGATTTTGAATCCTATTTCTTTACGACTTCGCAACAAGGACAAAAAGCACCTGTTTTTGAAAACGCCAATGACACTCTTCTGGATGCCTTTGACATCAATGAGCTGCAGAAAATGGATATTCTTCTTTCTTGTCAAGGCGGAGAGTACACCAAAGAAGT
>DATGND010000212.1:0-2805 GCA_035306925.1 Bacteriovoracaceae bacterium
AAAGCGATGACTCTTTTATCAGGATCAATATTTTCTTTTATTAAACCACGTACTTTTTCAATTACAGCAGGTTCAATTTTTAACTCATAACTGACATCAAACTCTTCATTTGGAAACATCTTCGAGAGCGTATTCTCATACAGACAGGAAAAATGAGTTTGTCCCGCCTTATAGTCAATTACGTGAGTAGTTGATTTAAGTTTTCTTGAACAGAAAACAAATTTCTCACTAGCTTTGACCTGTCCCTGAATGAAAGCAGCGTGAGGCTTAACTTCATCTGTTGAATTAATGAAAAGTTTAAAATGAAGGTTTTTAATTTTAAAAAATATTTTAAGTGTGGAAACAAGTCCTTTTTTAAGGACGAAAATTTCATCGATATAATCAGAGTTTTTATAAACACTTAAAACCTGAGGATTTCCTATCACGATAATTTTCGACTTCGGTGAAAGCCTTTTTAATTCGCGAAAAAAACCGCTAGCCACGATGGAGTCCCCTATTTTCCCATCACTTCGAAGTACTAGAATCGGAGCATCTTCACTGGTCTTAACCTGATTTCTTTTACTATCAAAAAGAAAAATCACCAGGTTTAAAATGAGGTTACGAGTTCCGTTGATTCTTTTACGATTCAGTTGGCGAAACTTAAATTTTAAAGTTTTTAGGGGTCCCATTCTTTGATCCGATTCTAAATTTAACCTTAAGAGATTCCCATTTAAACACAGTGTTTCAACTTAATTTTTCTTAAAATTTTTCTGATGATTATGAATAATTTCCATAAATTGCTCGTCATACCTTTCCCAAGTAATAAGGGATGCCACTTTCCGGTTAGCTTCCCCCATCTCCTGACAGAGGGCTGGGTTATCTAGTAAGACTTTTAGCTTTTCAGAAATTAAGACATCATCCTGTTTTTCAATAATAAAGTCTTTTTGAATCTCGGGCAGGATCTCAGAAAAACCAACATTCTTTGTTGTAATGACCGGACGAGATAGTGCCATGAACTCTAAAAAAGTGAGTCCGGAAGCTTCGATATGAGCGGCATGGACAACAATATCAGCGGCCATAATGAGATTGGCCACATCCGGTCGTACATTGAGCCATAGAATCCGGTCCCCCATGCCAACCTCTTCCGCTGCCTTGTAAACCCGTGAAGGTCGCTTTTCTTTTCCGACAATAAGGATTCTTACTCTTTGTTTGTAAGAATCATCTAGGTGAGCGAAAGCGCGAATGGTGGCAAATGCTCCCCTGTTATCAAGATCTCCAGAGCAAATAACGGCAACAACAATTTCACCCTCTTGGACCTTGAGTTCATTTTTAACTTGTTGAACAGCTTCTGGGCGAACCTGATTTGTTATATTTTTGTCATGGCCCGGATAGATCACATGAATAGGCACTTTCAAGTTAAAGCGCTTTTGGATATCGTCTTTCATCATATGGGTCACACAGACGATCTCCTTGTAGCTTCCCTTCTCAAAAATATCTCGATGAAACGGAATAGAGAGGTTCTTTAAATTGTGAGGACCTGGATTAACTTCTGCTCCTTTGTGTACACAAGTATGAAGGAACAAAATATCCTGATGAAGACTGTCGCCATGCCCAATAACGATTGCATCTTTTCTCACTTTACGGGCAGCTTGCCAGTCAAAGAACCTTCTTTGAAATAGTGTAGCTTTTGGCCATTTGAAAGTTTTTTTACAAGTAATTGCAGGATTGGTTCTTAGACTTTCGTGAAAGTTTTCAGCAATTACTGATACATCTGCTCCATCCTTAATTAAGGACTCTGCTTGTCTGATAAGAATTTTAGGAGTTCCTGAGAGGGCGTCTGTGTTTTTAAGAATAAGGTCTACGTTGTAATAACTTGGATTTTTCATTATATATATATAGTCAAAATAACAAGCGTTGAAAAAGAGTATTTATGAGTCTAATTCCGGTTCATCTTCCAATTTTAATGTATCACCAAGTGATGCCTAAAACTCACCCTAACTATCATGATCACATTAGCGTAACACCGGAAATTCTTGATTACCATATTACAACTCTTAAAAATGACGGTTGGAAGATTCAAACCCTGGAAGAATACTTTGCTAACCCCCAAAAAAAAGTCGCTATCCTGACTTTTGATGATGTTTGTCGAAACTTTATTGACTACGCCGTACCAGTTTTTGAAAAGCATAATGTGCGGGCCAATATCTATCCCATCCAAAATATGACGTACAATGGGGAGTTCCATAACCTTAAAAATGAGGGAATCTTTGGACTCACAGAAGAAGAGATCATCAAGCTTGATCAAATGGGCTTTCGTATTGGGTCTCACTGCCAAAGCCATCAAAATATGCATATGATTCCACTTGAGACGGCCAAGAAAGAAATGCGTGAAAGTAAAATCTGGTTGGAAGGACTTCTTAAAAAAGAAGTGGAAACTATTTGTTATCCAATTGGTGGGATTGATCGAGATATCGTCGATTATGCTCGCGAGGTGGGATACAAAATTGGAATTTCTACCCTTAAAGGTGGACTTCAGTTTTTACCAACTGACATCATGACTTTAAGACGCCTGAATATTAAGGATCACTCTGTAGGAAAGATCTTTAAGTTTTTGATGAGTCCTTTTTATGGGTTCCGTCGTTTAATCACTAGGCCTTTTAGAGCGAAGTATAAGGTCAGTCATCGACATCCTGATGCCCTAAAGGCTAATTCCTAAGATAAAAATTGTCTTTTTTTGCTCTTGCATACTCCAGTACTAATACGAATGAAAATGCGACCATCGGAACTGAAATTGGAGTTAGCGTTCTTGCAATTCTAGAAGAGAGC
>DATGND010000213.1:0-4491 GCA_035306925.1 Bacteriovoracaceae bacterium
CTGAGGATTTCGAAGTACCATTTGGTAAAGCACGTGTAAGACGTGAAGGGACTGATCTATCGATCATCACTTACGGAAACACTGTTCACTTCTGTCTAGAAGCTGCTGCTGAACTGGAAAAAGAAGGTTTTAATGTTGAAGTAGTTGATCTACGTTCACTTATTCCTCTTGATACAGACGCAATCGTTGAAACAATTAAGAAGACTCATAGAGCTCTTGTTGTTCACGAAGATAAAGTATTCGGTGGATTTGGTGGTGAGATCGTTGGTCAAATCAACGAGAAAGCTTTCGAATACCTGGATGCTCCAGTTCGCCGTGTAGGTTCAACATTCACTCCAGTAGGTTTCAATAGAATCCTTGAGCGCGCTATCCTTCCTAACATGGAAAAGATCCTGGTTGCTGCTCGTGATCTTCTAAACTACTAAGAGTTCATACACTTCAAAGTATATTGCCCCTTAAGTCTTCGGATTTAAGGGGCTTTTTTATTGTGTAAATTTTCCAAAGCTGTAGAACTCAAATGCGCTTTCTTCTATATTGGCCTCGAGTCAATATGTTTAAGGAGTCCAGTAATGAAGAAACTACTTTTGGGAGCAATCGCACTCTTATCAGTGAATGCGTATTCACAATCATATGTTGTTCTTAATACAGGAGTAACTCTTACTACCGATACCAATGGTTACGTTTATGACTTCAACCACTTTGTGCTTCCTTATAAAGTAAAAGCTAGAGGTGGTAACTTTCTTCTTGAAGATAAAAACCTTGTTACTGTAGATGCCAATGGTTTTCTATATAAAAAAGAAGTTAATGTGAGAAAGGTTAGAGGCTCCGGTCTTAATTACTTTATCACCGACTCTGGATTTCTGACATCTGCTAAGCTTTATACAATTGATGATAAGGGCTTTCATTATGAGATGACTCCTGAAGGGTATAATCTTAAAGATGTAAAAAAGTTTGGTGGAAATTACTTTGTTCGCGATGGAGAAATGACCATTATTCGTCGTGATGGAACATTTAAAATTATTAAACTAGAAGGTATTAACCTTAATAAGATTCAAAACTTTCCTGGTTCTTATTTTATCTCTGAAATAGGTCAGTTCTTCACCATCACAGATGAAGGAAAGATCAAAACTTTCAAGAAGAACTTCAAAGAAATTAAACAGGCCGGTGGAAATTATTTTATTGATGAGAAGGGATGGATTCATACCATCACTCTCGATGGTAATCTTGTGACATCTACTTTACCGATAAACTTTAGTGTAAAGAAGCTTGTAGGGTATGGTGCTAATTACGTTATTGATTCAGATAATAAAATCTTCACCATTGATGCTGAAGGAAATATTTTCGAACGCCAAGTGCCACTAGATATCTCTCGCAGTAGAATTCTATCTCTTTAAAAAATACGCCCTGTGTTCTCCTTAAGGATACACAGGGCCATTCAATATCTTAAACTCCCAATTTCAATTTTCTTCCAAATTATAGCTTTGACACTAAATGCTTGAGTATATTCCCCTTGATTCTGAACACAAGGAGGAGAAATGAAAATATTTATGCTTTCACTGATGCTTGGATTTCTTTCTCAAGCTTCCGCACAGTCTTACATGATTATGAATAATGGATCGACTCTGACGACTGACAAAGCGGGGTTTATTTATGACCTTGGCCACTACGCTTATCCTCATAAGATTTCCTTGAAAGGAGGGGTCTTTTTTATTGAGGAAAATTCAATCATCGCTACAGTGGATGAGAATGGAATGCTCTACCGTAAGTATGAACACATTCCTGAGAAGATTAAAGGGAAGGGAATAAACTATTTTCTTTCCAGTGAAGGAGAGCTTTATACCATTGATCGTACCGGTGGAATTAAGGTTAAGGTGCAAGAAGATTTTAAAAGAGCTTCGCACTTCGGAGGTCGATATTTTCTTTTGGCCCTGGAAGATGGCATGGTTGAATTTGTAACGATTAACCTTGATGGAGAGTTTACTCGTCATCCGGAAATGAGAATGAAGTTAACGGACATTGTAAGTCTAGGTGGCTCTTATTTCATGAATCGTAGAGGAATTGTTCATACCATTAACTCTTGGGGGGAAATTATTCCTCAAGCGGATAAGAGAGTAGGAATCATTTCAGTTCGAGGAGGTAACTTCTTTACTGATTCTTCTAACTTCATATATTCCGTAACAGGAGAGGGAGAGTTACTTACACCTGCTGTACCAGCAAGTCTGACAGTCACAAACATTGTTAAAAATGCTTCCAACTATTTTATTGATCTTCAAGGAAGGTTATTTGTGGTGAGTGAACAGGGAGAAATTTTTCAGAAGAGTCTAGATGGGTATGACTTTAAAAATATTGCAGTGATCTCTCTATAAGAGAATAACGAGCGCTCTCTTTACAATTTTATGGTTGTAATGAGAGCGTATGGATTTATTGGTATTTTACAATATTGTTTTTGAGATCAGGGGAGAGAAACTTATTCATCTCATCAAACTTTTCAATCTCATCAATGAAAAGAATATTATTTTCAGTCGTCACTTTAATTTCAATGAGTCTTAAGAAGTGTTTAAACTCAGAAGACAGAACTTCATGAGCGATAAAAACATGAATCTGATCACCGAACTGCTCTCCGATGAGAACACGGCTGGATAGATCAGGATGAGCGTTTAGAGAAGAGGTCAAAAGACCATCAAGAAGATAATCAATGGCCTTATAGTTTTCGGTATTCTGCTCTATTGGCTTAGCCGTTAACCATATAATTGCTTTGGTTAATGGAGAAACTTTAGAGATAAGCTTATTCATTTCTTGGGAACTCAGATTTATAGATGTTATCGAGAATTCCGTTAATAAAAGCACCAGACTCTTTAGTGGAATATTTCTTACCCAGCTCAATAGCTTCGTTGATGATTATCTTAGGTGATACATCTTTTAGAAACTTTAGCTCATAAATGGCCAGAATAAAGATAGTATGTTCAATACGTGAAATTCGAGAAAGCTTCCAGGACTTCTTTAAGTACTTAACAAGTACTTCTTCAAGAGAGTCGTAGTTAGCAATAACTTTCTCAATATGTTCATTAACAAATTTTTGAGCATCGCTGGAGAGCTCTGTTTCAAGAGTTTCCTTAAATTCGTTAATTCTTTTAATTAATTCTTTTGAATCTGTTTCTTTTTTTAGATCGTTAAAAACAGGAAGTTGAAGATGATATAAAAATTGAAGACAGAATTCGCGGGCCTGGGACTTAATACTCACTGTCGTTGTCCTTAGTATCTGTAGAGTTTATTTTAAACTGGTTGTTTTCGTCATGCTTGAGTTCGTTAACAAATTCTTCTACATCTTGAAACTTTCTATAAACCGCTGCAAATCTAATATAGGCCACTGGATCCAGATGACGAAGATACATCATCACGAGGTTCCCGATATCACCACTTTTAATTTCTTTGTCAGAAATATCGAGTACAGCTCTTTCAATATTAGAGATAATGCGTTCAATTTGAAGAGCAGAGATTGGTCGCTTTTCACAAGCTTTTTCGATTCCTAATTTGATTTTATCTTTTTTGAAAGGTTCTCTTCTTCCATCCCGCTTAATAACTGCGGGCATAGAAAGTTCAACCGTTTCAAAAGTGGTAAATCGTTTCTGGCAAGATTCGCATTTCCTTCTGCGACGGATGACTCCGCCATCTTCAAGGTTTCTTGAATCTAGAACTTTGGAGTCCGGTGCCTGACAATAGGGACATTTCATAATGCAGTCCTATACTACATGTAGTGTTATGTATGGATTATTAACATGAAAGTCACAATTTAAAAAGCTAAATGCTTGAAATTTCAAATTGTGACTTTTTAGAATTTCAACTACTTACACGTCCCTTCAGTCCATTTAGTGTACCCGTGGCATTCGGCTTCACAGGAGTTTCCGAAGGTACGGCCTTCTGCACACACGGGACGATAGATTTTCATGCACACACAAGGTTCAGCGGTAAAAGGGCTTACTTGCCTTGCATCTGACTCTGTAGGAGTTGTTTTAGGTTCATTAGAAGTACAACCTACAAGAAAGAGAAGTATAATTAAGAGTTTCATGTTCTTCCTTATTTTGGATAAACCGGAAACTTCTTACAAAGTTCATGAACCTGCTTTTTAATGTCAGCATGGAGTGCTTCATCAGTTGGGTTCTTTAGGGTTTTAACAATGAACTCTGTAATCATTTTGGTTTGTTCTTCTTTAAAACCACGAGTTGTAATAGCAGGTGTACCCAGACGAATTCCACTCGTTACAAAAGGAGAACGCTTATCATTGGGAACCATGTTTTTGTTACAAGTGATATCAACTTTCTCTAGAAGAGCACCAGCGTCTTTACCGCTCATATCTACGGAATCTGTTTTAACAAGAATAAGATGGTTATCAGTTCCACCTGAAACAAGTTCAATGCCGTTATCCATAAGAGTCTGTGCCATAACCTGAGCATTCTTGATAACTTGTTGCTGATAAGCTTTAAAGTCATTGGA